>NZ_JACEXH010000147.1:0-8340 GCF_014525465.1 Actinotalea sp. JY-7885
GGGGCGAGCGGCGCGGCGGCCGTCGCGGCGCTCACCGCGCGCTCCCGGCGGTCGCGGCGGCGCTCGGGGCGCCGGGGACGGGGCTGGACTGGTACTCGACGTCGCCCGCGGTGAGGCGCATGTACGCGTCCTCGAGGGAGGCCTGCACGGCCGCCAGCTCGTGGACGGCGACGCCGGCCCGCAGGGCCGTGTCGGCGATCGCGGCGGTGGTGCTGCCCGCGACCTCGAGCAGGTCGTGCGCCACGGAGGTCACCGTGGCGCCCTGGGCGGTGAGGGCGCGCTCGAGCTCGGTCGCCTGCGGCGTGCGCACGCGCACGACGTCGGTCTGGGCCCGGGCGACGATCTCCGCGACGGGCGCGTCGGCGATGAGGCGGCCGCGGCCCACGACGATGAGGTGGTCGGCGGTCAGCGCCATCTCGCTCATGAGGTGCGAGGACAGGAAGACGGTGCGGCCCTGGGACGCGAGGTGCCGCAGCAGCGTGCGGACCCACAGGACGCCCTCGGGGTCCAGGCCGTTGACCGGCTCGTCGAGGATCAGCGTCTGCGGGTCGCCGAGCAGGGCCGCCGCGATGCCGAGGCGCTGCCCCATGCCGAGGGAGAACTTGCCGGCGCGCTTCTTGGCGACGCTGGCCAGGCCCGTCATCTCGATGACCTCGTCGACGCGCGCCCGGCTGATGCCGTGCGTCGCGGCGAGCGCCAGCAGGTGGTTGCGCGCCGAGCGGCCGGTGTGGACCGCCTTCGCCTCGAGCAGCGTGCCGACCTCGCCGAGGGGGGCGCGGTGCTGGGCGTAGGGCTTGCCGTTCACGGTGACGTGCCCGGCGGTGGGGCGGTCGAGCCCGACGATCATGCGCATCGTGGTGGACTTGCCGGCGCCGTTGGGACCGAGGAACCCGGTCACCATGCCCGGGCGGACGGTGAAGGAGATCCCGTCGACCGCCGTCTTGTCCCCGTACCTCTTGGTGAGCCCTGTGGCCTCGATCATGGTTGTCCTCCTGCGTTGGGCGTGTGCCTCGAACGTAGGAGCGGACCGGGTGCGGCCGGGACGCCCGCAGGGACCAGATGCGGGATGCCGCGGACTACGCCGCGCGGATGACCTCGCGCGGCGGCGTCCCCCCTCGGGAGGGCGCCGCCGCGCCCCCCCTCGGGAGGGCGCCGCCGCGCCGGGCTCAGGCCGTCGGCAGCGGGCAGGCGACGCCGGTCGAGTGCACCGGGCAGTACCCGTTCGGCACCTTGTGCAGGTACTGCTGGTGGTACTCCTCGGCGTAGTAGAAGCGCCCGGCGTCCTCGGCGGCGCGGATCTCGGTGGTGATCGGGCCGTAGCCGTTGCGGCGCAGCTCCGGCTCGAACGCCTCGCGCGTCGCCAACGCGGCCGCGGCCTGCTCGGGCGTCGTCGGGTAGATCGCCGAGCGGTACTGCGTGCCCACGTCGTTGCCCTGGCGGAAGCCCTGCGTCGGGTCGTGCAGGGTCCAGAACGTGCGCAGCAGCTCCGTCGTGCTCAGCACGGTGGGGTCGTAGGCGACGAGCACGGCCTCGGTGTGCCCGGTCATGCCGGTGCACACCTCCTCGTAGGTCGGGAACGGCGTGTACCCGCCCTGGTAGCCCGCGGCGGTCGTCACGACGCCCGGCAGCTGCCACATCTCCTTCTCGGCGCCCCAGAAGCACCCGAGGGCGACGTACAGGGTCTGGGTGCCCGTCGGCCACGGACCGGCCAGCGGGGTGCCCAGGACCGCGTGGCGCTCGGGCACGGGGTAGGGGTAGGCGTCCCGGCCGCGCAGCGCGCGCTCCGGGGTGACCATCGTGGTGCGCAGTCGCGATCCGAACACGGCGTCCTCCTGGGTGGTGCGGGTGACCTCCGGATCAACCTCGGACGGGGGGCGCCGTGTTCCCGTGTGTCCCTCTAGCCTGGGCCCGTGAGCGACGCACCCCACGACTGGACCTCTGCCGGCTTCTCGACCCGCGCGATCCACGCCGGTTCGGAGCCCGACCCGACGACGGGCGCCGTCGTCCCTCCGATCTACCAGGTCTCGACCTACAAGCAGGACGGCGTCGGCGGCCTGCGAGGCGGCTACGAGTACTCGCGGTCCGCCAACCCCACGCGCACCGCGCTCGAGGAGGCCCTCGCGGCCGTCGAGAGCGGGGCCGCCGCCTTCGCCTTCGCGTCGGGCCTCGCGGCGGAGGACACGCTGCTGCGGGCGGTGCTGCGTCCGGGGGACCACGTCGTGGTGCCCGACGACGCGTACGGCGGCACCTACCGCCTGGTCGCCCGGGTCTTCGGGCCCTGGGGCATCGAGCACACGCCCGTGGACCTGTCCGACCTCGACGCGGTCGCGGCCGCGATCGTGCCCGGACGCACCAAGGCGGTCTGGGTCGAGACGCCGACGAACCCGCTGCTCGGCGTGAGCGACATCGCGGCCCTGTCGGCGCTCGCGCGCGCGGCGGGCGCCGTGCTCGCCGTCGACAACACGTTCGCGACGCCGTACCTGCAGCAGCCCCTCGCGCTCGGCGCGGACGTCGTCGTGCACTCGACGACGAAGTACATCGGGGGCCACAGCGACGTCGTCGGCGGTGCGCTCGTCGTGGCCGACGGCGCCCAGCTGCCGGTCGGGCTCGCGGGACCCACGGGCACGGCGTCGCTGGCCGACGCGGTGGGGTTCCACCAGAACGCGTCGGGTGCCGTCGCCGGGCCGTTCGACGCCTGGCTCACGCTCCGCGGCCTCAAGACGCTCGCCGTCCGCATGGACCGCCACTGCTCGAACGCGGCGACCGTCGCGCGGTTCCTCGCCGAGCACGCCGCGGTCACCGAGGTGATCTACCCGGGGCTGGCGAGCCACCCCGGCCACGAGCTCGCCGCGCGGCAGATGAGCGGCTTCGGCGGCATGGTCTCGTTCCGGGTCGGCAGCGCGGAGAAGGCGCTGGAGGTGTGCGCCCGGACCAAGGTCTTCACGCTGGCCGAGTCGCTCGGGGGCATCGAGTCGCTGGTCGAGCACCCCGGGCGCATGACGCACGCGTCCGTCGCGGGGTCACCGCTCGAGGTCCCGGACGACCTGGTGCGCCTCTCGGTGGGCATCGAGGACGTCGCGGACCTGGTGGCCGACCTCGGCCAGGCGCTCGCGTGAGCGCGCCGCAGACCACCGCGCCGCTGACGAGCGCGGCGGAGCCCGGCGCCGTGGACCGGCGACCGGCGAGCGAGTCGGTGCCGCGCGGGGTGCGCGTCGCCGCGGCGTTCGCGTGGCGCCTCCTGCTCATCTCGGTCGCCGTGGCGGTCCTGGCGATCGTCATGGCCTACACCAAGGTCATCTGGGTGCCGGTGCTCCTGGCACTGCTGCTCACGGTCCTGCTGTCGCCGGCGGTGGACCTGCTCGTCCGGCGCGCCCGGGTCCCGCGGGGCGTCGCCTCGGGACTGGCCGTCGTGGTGCTGCTCGGGGTCGTGACCGGGCTGGTCGTGCTCGCCGGACGCGAGATCGCCCAGGGCGTCGGTGAGCTGTGGACCCAGGCGCAGGCCGGTTTCGACGAGCTGCTCGGCAGCCTCGCGGCGAGCCCGCTCGGGGTGGACCAGGCGCAGATCGACGCCTACCTCGACCAGGCCCAGGACCAGCTCAGCGCGAACAGCGGCACGCTCGTCTCGGGCGCCGTCTCCGTGACGACCACGGTCGGGCACGTGCTCGCCGGCGCCGTGGTCACGCTGTTCTGCCTGTTCTTCTTCCTCAAGGACGGCTCGCTGATCTGGACCTGGATGCTTCGCCTGCTGCCGATGCGGTCGCGCGAGGCGGCGTTCGAGGCGTCGCGACGCGGGGTGATCACGCTCGGCGCCTTCACGCGCACGCAGATCCTCGTCGCCGCGATCGACGCGGTCGGCATCGGCGTGGGCGCCGCGATCCTCGGCATCCCGCTCGCCCTGCCGCTGGCGGTGCTCGTCTTCCTCGCCAGCTTCATCCCGTTCGTGGGCGCGATCGCCACCGGTGCGATCGCGGTGCTCGTGGCCCTCGTGGACCAGGGCGCCGGCACGGCGCTGATCATGCTCGCCATCGTGCTCGGCGTGCAGCAGCTCGAGGGGCACGTGCTCCAGCCGCTCCTGCTCGGCCACGCGGTCTCGCTCCACCCCGTCGCCGTGCTCCTCGGGGTGACGGCCGGCTCGCTGGCCGCGGGCATCGTCGGGGCCCTCTTCGCCGTGCCGCTGCTGGCCACGCTCAACACGGTCGTGCTCTACCTGCACGGGCACGACAAGTTCCCCTCCTTGGGGCGCGACGAGGCGGGGTTCGCGGCGCGGATGCGCCGGCTCAACGGGGGCCCGGTCGACGACCCGGGCGTGGCAGCCTGAGGTCATGAGCACGCAGGCGAGCAGCAGCCGGACCGTGGACCCCGTGGTGCCGGCCGACGTCGTCGCGGCGGCGTCCGTGCTCGACGGCGTCGTCCTGCGCACGCCCGTCGAGTCCAGCCGCGCCCTGAGCGACCTCGCCGGCGGTCCCGTGCTGCTCAAGTGCGAGAACCTGCAGCGTGCGGGGTCCTTCAAGATCCGCGGCGCCTACGTGCGGATGTCCCGCCTGACCGCCGAGGAGCAGGCGCGCGGCGTGGTCGCGGCGAGCGCGGGCAACCACGCGCAGGGCGTCGCCCTGGCGGCCCGCCTGCTCGGCGTCGACGCGACCGTCTACATGCCGGTCGGCGCCGCGCTGCCCAAGGTCGCCGCGACGCGCCAGTACGGCGCGGCGGTCGAGCTCGTCGGCACCAGCGTCGACGAGGCGCTCCTGGCCGCGCGCGACCACGCCGACCGCACCGGTGCGGTGCTGATCCACCCCTTCGACCACGCCGACGTCGTCGCGGGGCAGGGCACGATCGCGCTCGAGATCCTCGAGCAGGTGCCGGACGTGCGGACCGTCGTGGTGCCGGTGGGCGGCGGCGGCCTCGCGGCGGGCGTCGTGGCGGCGCTCGCGGACCGGCCGGACGTCGAGGTCGTGGGCGTGCAGGCCGCTGGGGCTGCCGCCTACCCGGCCTCGCTCGCGGCGGGCCGCCCCGTGCCGGCCGAGCGCCTGAGCACGATGGCCGACGGCATCGCCGTCGGCCGTCCCGGCGACGTGCCGTTCGGCCTGCTGCACGCCCACGGCGTGCGGGTGCGCACGGTCTCCGAGGAGGACCTCTCGCGGGCCCTGCTGCTGGTCGCGGAGCGCGCGAAGATGCTCGTCGAGCCGTCCGGCGCGGCCGGGGTCGCGGCGCTCATGGCGGGCCTCGAGGTGCGCACGCCCGCCGTGGTGGTCCTGTCCGGCGGCAACATCGACCCGCTCGTGCTGCTCCGCGTGGTGCGCCACGGGCTGGCGTCCGCCGGGCGCTACCTGCAGCTGCACGTGCGCGTCGACGACCAGCCCGGGTCGCTCGCGGCGCTCCTGGGCGACCTCGCCGCGACGGGTGGCAACGTCATGCACGTCGGGCACGTGCGCACCGGCGTCGACCTGACCGTGGACGAGGTCGAGATCGGCGTCCAGGTCGAGACCCGCGGTCCCGAGCACTGCGCGCAGGTGCTGGAGCACCTGCGGGGCCTGGGCTACCGGGTCGTCGCGGGCTGAGCCACCGCGGACCTGCCGTCGGCGCACGACGGCGTGACGGTGTGCGGGTGGTGGCCGCTCGGTCGCGGTTCATGGGCGGCCATGCGCCTAGCGACGACGCCGCCGGACGGACCCCCGTGGGGGACGCGTCCGACGGCGTCGGGGTCGTGCGGTGCCGGCGCCCGGTGGGGCGCCGACGGTCACGGCTGGTAGGGCGTGGCCTCGTGGATCTCGACCGAGATCTGCTTGCCGTTCGGCGCCGTGTACGACGTCGTCTCGCCGCGCGAGCGGCCGACGATCGCGGCACCCAGGGGCGAGCCGGCGCTGTAGACGTCGAGGTCGGTGCCCTCGGCGACCTCGCGCGAGCCCACGAGGAAGCGCATGCGCTCACCCGCGACGGTCGCCTCGACGACCATGCCCGGCTCGACGACGCCGTCGTCCGGCGGCGCCTCGCCGACGCGCGCGTTGCGCAGCATCTGCTGGAGCTGGCGGATGCGGGCCTCCTGCTTCGCCTGCTCCTCGCGGGCGGCGTGGTAGCCGCCGTTCTCCTTGAGGTCGCCCTCGGAGCGCGCCTCCTCGATCCGCGAGGCGATGTCCGTGCGGCCCGTGGTCGTCAGACGGTCCAGCTCGGCGGCGAGGCGGTCGTGCGCCTCCTGCGTCAGCCAGATGACGGACGTGCTCGTCTCGGTCACGATCGCTCCTTCCGTGGTGCGTGCGTGGGCCTGCGGCCCACGGTCAGGCTGCGGGGGGCCGCAGACGTGGTCGTTCGGCAGATCTGCTCGTTCGGGGATCCGGCGCCCGTCCCGACCAGCCGACTCACGGCGGCGCCGTGAGGGCCACGGTGCGCGACGCTGCGCCGGGACATGGGGGCGTGGAAACGACGATTGTAGCAAGGCGGCGCGTGAGCGCCGCTCAGGGGGTCCAGCAGCTCTCGACGACGCCCGTCACCGCGGGCTCGGACACCGCCACGGTGCTCGCGAGCCGCACCGTCCGGGCCTCGGCCGGGCCGATGTCGACGACCACGACGCCGACCTGGGCGTGCTGCTGGTTCAGGGCGTGCAGCCGGCACCGGACCTCGACGGAGGGGTCGGGCCGGATGACGTCGTAGACGATCTCGATGTCGCCGTCGCCGACCGTGAAACCGACGTCCTTCCAGGTCACGGGCTTGGCGCCCGCGCCGAGCCCGGTCCAGACGGCGAGGGCGACCGCTCCCAGCCCGAGCAGCACCACCAGGGCGCGCTGGAGGCGGCGCGCCCCGGGTCCGGGCGTCGTGCCGTAACGGCCGTCGGGGGGCGTGGTGCCGGTCGTGGACGTGATGCTCACCTCGGCGAGGTCGGGCGTGGTGCGACGTGTCGTCGCCGTGCGTCACCATTGTCCCCGGTGCGAGAGGCTGGTCGGACCGCGACCGGACCCGCACGACCGAACGAGGAGGCACGTCCGTGAACCACGCCCCAGGCACGAGCGCCGCGGGAGACGAGCCCGGGCCCGCCGGCTCCGGCGCGGCGCCCCGGGCGGGCCTGCGCCTCATGGCGGTGCACGCGCACCCGGACGACGAGTCGAGCAAGGGCGCCGCGACGACGGCCATGTACGCCGCGCAGGGCGCCGACGTGCTGGTCGCGACGTGCACGGGCGGCGAGCGCGGCAGCATCCTCAACCCCCGCTACGGGCACGTGCACGCGTCGCTCGAGGAGATGGCCGAGGTCCGCCAGGTCGAGATGGCGGCGGCGGCCGCCGCCCTGGGGGTGCGTCAGCAGTGGCTGGGGTTCGTGGACTCGGGCCTGCCCGAGGGCGACCCGCTGCCACCGCTGCCGGACGGCTGCTTCGGGCTCGTGCCGCTCGAGGAGGCCGCCGAGCCGCTCGTGCGCCTGGTGCGCGAGTTCCGGCCGCACGTGATGACGACGTACGACCCGAGCGGGGGCTACCCGCACCCGGACCACATCATGTGCCACCGGGTCGCGGTCGAGGCCTTCGCGGCTGCCGGGGACCCGGAGCGCTACCGCGACTCCGGTGAGCCGTGGCAGCCGCTCAAGCTCTACTACAACCACGACTTCTCGATCGCCCGCATGCGCGCGATCCACGACGCCGTGCGCGCGGAGGGCCTCGAGTCGCCGTTCGGGGACTGGCTCGCGAGCCGCGAGCTGCGCGAGATCCCCGAGCGCCCCGTCACGACGCGCGTGCCGTGCAGCGACTACTTCCCGGCGCGTGACGCGGCGCTGGTCGCGCACGCGACGCAGATCGACCCCGAGGGCTTCTTCTTCGCGGTGCCGCGTGGCCTCGAGGCCCGCGTGTGGCCGGTCGAGGAGTACGAGCTCGCCGAGTCGCGGGTGCCCACGACGCTGCCGGAGGACGACCTGTTCGCGGGCATCGAGCCGGAGGTGCAGCGATGAGCGCGCACGTCGACGCCCTGGCCGCACCGCACCCCGGCACCTGGGTCGCGAGCGTCGTGGCGACGCCGTCGTCGGAGCCGGAGCTGCAGGAGGGCGTGGACCCGGACAGCGTCACGCCCGGCGTGCTCGGCTTCCTGGTCACCCTGGCCGCGGTCGTCGCGTGCATCCCGCTGTTCCTGTCCATGACCCGCAAGATCCGCGGCGTGCAGCACCGGGGACGTCTCGAGACCGAGGCCGAGGAGGAGCGAGCGGCCGGTGACGGCCCGGCCGGCGGGCCCGCGCGGGACGCCGAGGCCCCCGAGGGCACGGACCCGGGCGGCCCGCGCGGATGACCCCCGTGGCGGTCGCCGGCGTGCCGAGGCGCCCGTGATCCGGGTGCACGCCGTCGCGTTGCGGTCGGACCCGGACCGGCCCACGGC
>NZ_JACEXH010000148.1:0-8233 GCF_014525465.1 Actinotalea sp. JY-7885
TCCGCCGCCTCGCGTGCCGCCTCCTCGGCGGCGCGCTCCTCCGCCGCGAGCGCCGCCGCCGCAGCGGCACGGTCGTCGCGCGCGTGGCCCGCGCGGACCTGCACGACGACGAGCGTGACGACCAGGGCCAGCACGCACGCCAGGGCCGCGACCGCCGCGAGCTGGGTCCGTCGGGGCAGGGCGGCGAGTCGGGCGAGCACGCCTGCAGTCTCACCGGCGGGTGCGCGCGGTGTCGAACCGGTCAGCGCGACGGTCCACCGGGGACGCACGTCGGCGTGCGTCCCCGGTGCGGTGTCGCCCGGTCAGTCCGTCGCGTCCAACGCGTCGATGCGCGCGACCTCCTCGTCGCTCAGCGCGACGCCGGCGCCGGCGAGGTTCGCCTCGATGCGCTCGGGGGTGACCGACTTCGGGATCACGACGACGCGGTGATGCAGGTGCCAGGCGAGGATCACCTGGTGCACGGTGGCGCCGCGCGCCTCGGCGATCTCGACCAGCACCGGGTTCTCGGCGTCGGTCCGCTTGAACGGGCTGTAGCCCTCGAGCGCGACGCCCCGCTGCGCGTGGCCCGAGACCGTCATCGGGTCGTGGTCGGACGGGCTCCACGGGATCTGGTTGATCGAGGGGGCCTCGCCGGTCGCGTCGATCAGCTCGTCGATCTGCGCGAGCGAGTAGTTGCTCACGCCGATCGCCCGGACCTTGCCCTCGTCCCGCAGCTCGCGGAACGCCTGCCAGGTGCTGGGCGTGGCCTGCTTGTTCGGCGGCCAGTGCACGAGCCACAGGTCCACGTGGTCCGTGCCGAGCAGGCGCAGGCTCTGCTCGAGCGTCTCGCGCTCGCGGCCGGCGGCGTCGGGCGGCAGCTTGGTGGTGACGAAGACCTGGTCGCGGTCGACCGAGGAGTCGGCGAGCGCGCGGCCCACCTGGTCCTCGTTGCCGTAGGCGGTGGCGGTGTCGACGTGGCGGTAGCCGACGTCGAGCGCGTGCCGGACGGCGCGGTAGGCGTCATCACCCTCCGACTGCCACGTCCCCAGCCCGAGCAGGGGGACGGGGATCGCGCCGAGGGGTGTGCGCAGGTCGATGGTGGGGATGTCTGGCGTGGTCATGGCGGCAAGTCTGCGGGACCTGCGACCCAGGCGCACGCCCGCCGCGGGAGGGAGGCTGAGAGCCACACGACCCCCGAGGAGGTGGTCCCGATGCAGGTCCTGGTCGCCGTGGCCTCACGGCACGGCTCCACGCGCGAGATCGCCGAGGCGATCGCCGACGAGCTGAGGAGCGGCGGGCACCGCGTCGACGTGCGCGACCCGGACGAGGTCGAGGACCCGTCGGGCTACGACGCGGTCGTGCTCGGCTCGTCCGTGTACGTCGGGCGCTGGTCCGCGTCGGCACGCGCGCTGGTCGACCGCCTCGCGGCCACGTACTCGGACCGCCCGGTGTGGCTCTTCTCCTCGGGTCCGGTCGGGCGCCAGCCCGTGCCGAGCGACGACCCGGAGGAGGTGCCCTCGCTGCTCACGCGGCTCGCCGCGCGGGGCCACCGGACCTTCGCCGGGCGCCTGGACCACGGCTGCCTGACGCTGGCCGAGCGCGCCGTCGTCTCGCTCGTGCGCGCGCAGGCCGGCGACTTCCGCGTGTGGCCGGAGGTCGCGCGCTGGGCCCGCGACATCAGCGACGCCCTGCACACCGAGGACGCGCGGCGGGTCCGCCGCGGCCCCCTGCGGCTCGCCCGGGGCTGAGCCGCCTCAGCCCTCCGCCACCAGGCGCCCGTCGGCGAGCCGCAGCGTGCGGTCCGCCAGCGCCTGGAGCGTCTGGTCGTGCGTCGAGACGATCGCCGTCATGCCCTCGGCGCGGACCACGGACTGCAGCAGGGCCATGACGGTCGCCCCGGTCTCGGCGTCGAGCTGACCCGTCGGCTCGTCCGCGATGAGCAGGCGCGGCGAGTTCGCCAGCGCCCGGGCGATGGCGACGCGCTGCTGCTGGCCGCCGGACAGCTCGGAGGGGCGCTGCGCCGCGTGGCGCGTCAGGCCCACGAGCTCGAGCAGGTGCGCGACGCGCGCCTCGCGCTCCGCCGTCGGCGCCTTCTTCAGGCGCATGGGCAGGCCGACGTTCTCGGCCGCGGAGAGCATCGGCACCAGGCCGAAGGTCTGGAACACGAACGCGAGCCGGTCCCGGCGCAGGGCGGTGCGCGCGCGCTCGTCGATCGCGCTCACCTCGGTGCCGTCGACCACGACGCGGCCCGACGTCGGCCGGTCCAGCCCGCCCACGCAGTTCAGCAGGGTCGTCTTGCCCGAGCCGGAGCGTCCGACGAGCGCCACGAGCTGGCCGCGGTCGACCTCGAAGCCGACGTCCCGCAGCGCGTGCACCTCGCTGCCCGAGGAGCGGTAGGTGCGGCTGAGGGCCTCGACGACGACCATGGGTGCCCCGTCGGCGGCGGCGGCGGTGCCTCGGGTCTGCGGCGCGGTGCTCATCGCGGGTCCTCCTCGGTCGGTGCGGGCGCGCCGCGGCGCGGTGCCGGGCGCGTCGCGTCCGGCCAGATCCCGACGTGGTCCGGCTCGAGCTCGAGGCGGACCCGGTCCCGCAGCCCCAGGGTGCTGCGGTACTCCGCCGGGAGCTGCAGGCGGCCGACCCGGTCGAGCACGGCGTACTCCTCGGCGATGACCTCGGACGCGCCGTGCTCGTCGACCTCGGTGCGCCGCACGACCTCCGACGCCGTCCGGCCGTCGCGGATCGCGACGGTGCGCTGCACCTGCGTCGAGACCCCGGAGTCGTGCGTCACGATGACCACCGTCGCCCCCAGGTCCGTGTTGGCCGAGCGCAGCGCGGCGAAGACGTCCTCGCCGGTCGCGGAGTCGAGCTCGCCGGTGGGCTCGTCCGCGAAGAGCACCTGCGGCCGGTTGGCCAGCGCGACGGCGATCGCGACGCGCTGCTGCTCGCCACCCGAGAGCTCGCCCGGGCGGCGGTCCGCCTTGGCGCCCATCCCGAGGGCCTCGAGCAGCTGGCTCGTGCGCCGGCGCCGGGCGGGCGCACGAGCCCCCGAGAACGCCATCGGCAGCGCGACGTTCTCCGCGGCCGTGAGGTAGGGCAGGAGGTTGCGGGACGTCTGCTGCCAGACGAACCCGACGACGCTGCGGCGGTACGTGAGGCGGTCGGCCGCGGACATGCGCAGCAGGTCCCAGCCCGCCACGCGCGCCCGGCCCGCCGTCGGGACGTCCAGCCCCGACAGCACGTTGAGCAGCGTCGACTTGCCCGAGCCGGACGCGCCGACGATCGCGATCATCTCGCCCGGGTCGACGAGGAGGTCGAGCCCCTGCAGGGCCTGCACCTCGATCTGCTCGACCTGGTAGATGCGCACGAGGTTGTCGCACACGATGAGCGCGTCCGCGCCGTACTCGCGGTGGGACCGGCCCGCGGGCTCGGGCGCCTCGTCACCGCGCGCCTCGTCGCCGCGTTGGTCGCGTCCGGCGCGGCTGCCGCGCCGCGTCGCGGGCGGGGTCTCGATCGGTGTCGTCATGCCGTGTCTCCCACTCTGAGGACCTCGCTGAGCCGATCGCGACGGTGGGCCAGGACCTCGGCCAGCACCGCGACGAGGAGCAGGACGGCCGCGGCTGCCGCGACGCCCATGATGACCTGTGGGTCGACGGCCGGGTCGGGGGCGCGCACGCCACCGGACAGGACGTCGAGCCCGAGCGCCGGCGCGAGCACCAGCACGATGGTGACGGCGGAGAGCGTCCCGCCGACGAGGGCCGCCACCACGACGGGGGCGAGCTCGGCGAGCGCGAGCCACCAGCCCAGGCGGGGGCGCATGCCCAGCGTGCGCAGCATCGCGAGCGCACGCCCGCGCTCGCGCGCCCCGGCGAGCACCGTCGCGACGAGGGCGACCACGCCGAGCACGGCGATCGCCGCGACCGCGTAGGCCATGAGCCGCTCGACGCCCGCGAGCAGCGCCCCGTCGCGCCGGGCCTCGAGCCACTGGGCCCGCTGCTGGACGGTCTCGGGCGGCACGTCCAGCGCGGTCGCCGCCTGCGCCGAGCCCTCGCCGACGAACCACACCGTGTCCGCCGTGGGGGCGAGCTCGGCGTGCGCCGCGACGGCCTCGAGGTCGGCGTACACGTACGGGCCCGCGAGGTAGCCCTCGGTGGCGCCGACGATCGTGCCGACCACCTCGACCGTGACGTAGGACGCGCCGACGTACAGCGCGGTGTCGTCGCCGACGACGCGCTCGGCCAGCTCCGGGCTGACGAGCACCGGCACGCGACCCGCCGTGCTGGCCGACCCGCGCAGGTCGCGCAGCGCGGCGGCCTGCGACCGCGCGACGTCCAGCGCCGCCGGGTCGTCCTGCCCGCGTGCGGCCTGCAGCGCGAGCAGGAGGTCCGGGTAGCCCTCGTCGACCGCCAGGACGGTGACCGCGGCGGAGCTGGTCCCCAGCGACAGGGAGGCGCCGGACGTGACCTCCGCCGACGCGACCGTCGGCCCGTCGCCGGTGGTACCGGCCTCGGCACGCACCCGCGTCACCTGGTCGAGCGGGACGGCGACCTCGCGCCCGTCGACGCGCACGTCCGCGCCGACCCGGTCCCACGACGCCTCGACCTGGCCGCCGCGCACCGTGCCGAGCAGGAGGCCGCCGGCGATCGCGATGCCGATGCCGAGGGTGAGGGCCAGCAGCGGCAGCGGCGCGACGGCGCGCTGCGCCCGGACCGCGCCGAGGACGCCCAGGACGCCGCGCGTGCGCCCGCCGAGCGTCGCGGCCGCGCGCACGGGCCACGGGTAGACCCGCAGCACCAGCAGCGTCACCGCGACGGCGACGAGCACGGGGCCCGCGGCCAGGAACGGGTCGGCGCCCGCCGAGTCCTCCTGGAGCAGGCCGCGCCCGCGCAGGGAGACCACCGCCGCCCCGGCGAGCACCACCACGGCGCCCTCGGCGACGACGCGGCGCACGCGACGGCGCTTGGCGAGCTGGGCGCGATCCTGGCGGTTCGCCGGCTCGCGGCGTCCGGTCCACGCGCGGCGCACGAGCCACGCCGCCTGGACCGGTCCGGCCAGCAGCGAGACGACGGCGACGACGACGAGCGGCGCGAGGTCGGTGGGCCGCCCGGGGGTGAGGAGCCATGCCGCACCCAGGCCCAGCGCGACGCCCAGGCCCGTGAGGACCAGCGCCTCGGCCAGGAGCCGCAGGCACACGGCGGCCGCCGACGCGCCCCGAGCGCGCTCGAGCCGCAGCACGCCGCCGCGCCGCACGACCAGGAGCCGCGCGAGCAGCACGAGCACGACGGCCGCGACGCCCACGACC
This sequence comes from Actinotalea sp. JY-7885, assembly GCF_014525465.1. NCBI lineage: Bacteria > Bacillati > Actinomycetota > Actinomycetes > Micrococcales > Cellulomonadaceae > Actinotalea > Actinotalea sp. JY-7885. Next base: position 5,279 of record NZ_JACEXH010000148.1, read on the forward strand.
CCCCAGGTCATGACGGACATCTGCGCGAGCGCCGCGCGGGCCTGGGGCGGGTACGCGGCCAGCACGTCGTCGAGCGCGGTGCGCACCGTGACCGAGACGCCGCCGGACCCGGAGAGCCCCGACCCGTCGGCGCGCACGTCCGCGATCGCCTCCACGACGTCCTCGGCGAGAGGGACCGTGAACGCCTCCGGGACGACCTCGAAGCGCGCGGTGCCCGTGAAGAGGGCGCCGGCGTCCAGGACCCGGCTCACGCCCGCGGGAGCCGCGAGCACCGTCGCACGGCTGAAGGCGGCGCGGTCGGAGCGGGCCTCGCGGTGCGTGGGCTCCCAGACCTCGGGCACGGCCTCCCAGGCGGGTGCCGTCGCGTCCGCGGGCGCGACGAGGCCGACGACGACGAGCTCGGACGCCGGCCGGCCGTCCACCACGACCGCGCCCTTCGGGGCGGCGACCGCGACGCGGGTGCCGACGCCGAGCCCGAGGCGCTCGGCCACCGCGGTCGAGACGACCACCTCGACCGGCGCCAGCTCGTCGCCGCCCCCGTCGCCCGGCAGGGCGCCGGCGACGAGGTCGAGGCCGACCGTCCCCGCCGCGTCCCGCGGCAGGGCGGCGACGCGGAGCTCCACCTGGCCGTCGGCGTCGGTCGCGCGGTCCAGCACGTCGTCGCGCGCGAGCAGCGGCGTGGGTGGTCCGACCAGGGTCGCCGTGGTGTCCCCGGCCACCGTCCCGAGGGCGGGCGGGAGGAGCGCCGGCAGGGCCTCGGCGAACTCCGCGAAGCCCTGCGCGGAGGTCACCGTGGGCGTCGTCGTCGCGCTCGGCCGACCGACCACCGTCTCGAAGGCGAGCGTGGCCGAGGGGCCGGCGCCCCGGACGGCGTCCTGCACCCCGCCGTCGATCGTGGACGTGACCGTGCGGGGGCCCGAGACCGCCAGCACGGCGCTGAGGGCGACGAATCCGACCAGGGCGAGCAGCAGCCACACGTCCTCGCGGGCGCGTCGCCGGGCGAGGAGCAGGCCCGAGCCGGTGACGGAGCGCGCGCGGCGCGCGAGCGTCGACCGCGGGCTCGCGGAGTGACGGTCGCTCATCGCTCGTCCCCCAGCCGCATGACACCGGCCGGGTCGGCGGACCGCTGGGTGCGCGCGACGACCAGCACCACGACGGCGAGGACCGCGACGACCTCCAGGGCGAGCAGCGCGACCTGGCCCCACGGGACCTCGACGAGCACGGTGGGCACGGGCCGGGTGCCCGTCGCGGACACCGCGACGAGGGGACCGACCAGGTGCCCGAGCAGCGTCCCGAGGGCGATGCCGAACCCGGCGCCGAGGGTCCCGAGGAGGAGCGACTCGAGCGCCACGACGCCGGTCAGCCGCCCCCGGGTGAGGCCGATCGCCCGCAGCTGCGCGAACTCGACCGACCGCGACCGCAGCGAGACCGTGGCGTGCACCGCGAAGCCGACGGCGGCGAGTGCCGCCGCGGCGCCCGTGACGAGCCAGAGCGCCGCCTGCGTCGCGACGCGCAGCGGGTGCTGGAGCATCGCGTCGGTGACCTCGACCTGCGCTGTCGCACGCCGGGCGCCGGGCTCGCCGTCGGGCAGGGCCGGCAGGCCGGCGAGGTAGGCGGGCACGTCGTCTGGCGCGACGTCGAGCCACCACTCGTCGACGGGGGTGCGGGCGCCGCCCGCCTGCGCGATCGCGCGCGCCAGCTGGGTGTGGTCCACGACCACGCTCTCCTCGCGCACGAGGGTCGGCACGCGCGGCACGACGTCCGCCACGACCACCCGGACGACGGTGGTGTCCAGGACCAGCTGCAAGCCCGTCCCCGGCTGCGCGCGCAGGTTCTCGGCGAGCCCGGAGGAGAGCACGACCGGCAGGCTCCCGACCGGGTCCCACACGGTCTGCGTGACCGTCGCGACGCCCGCCAGGAGGAGGTCCACGAGCAGGCCGTTCACGCGCACCGCGACCTGGGTGCCCGGCAGGGGCTCCGTCGGCACCGCATCGATGCTGACGCCGAGCACGGTCCAGTCGGTCTCGGCGGGCACGTCGAGGGGGGCGCGGAGGAGCCCGAGGGTCGCGAGGTCGGGCGCACCGCCGGGCGGCTGCGCCGCCGCGGCGTCCGCGTCGTCGGCCGGCGCGTCGGCCGGGGGCGCGGCCGGGTCGGGGAGGAGGGCCGAGATCTCCGCGAGCGAGAGCACCGCGCGCAGCTCGAGGGACAGCATCTCCTCGGCGGCCTCCTGGTCGACGACCAGCAGGCTCGTCTGCCACCCCACCACCTGCGCCGGCGTGCGCAGGCCGGCCGGGAGCAGGGCGTCGAGCCGGTGGTCGGTGCCGTCGAACGGCACGGAGCCCAGGGAGACGGTGCTCAGGAGCCCGCCCGCGTCCTCGACGACGGCCCGCACGAGCGCCACCACCGGCACGGGCTCCGTCGCGTCGCCGACGCGGACGACCGCCGAGAGCCCGCGCGCGTCGTCGGGCAGGGCCAGGCCGGTCGCCGAGGGCAGGTCGACCTCCAGCGCGGCGATGTCCGTCCCGGACACGCGGCCCATGCGCCCGCGGTCGAGCATCGCGCGGCTCTCCGCGGTGAGCGCGAGCAGCCGCACGGGGCGACCGTCGGGCACGCCGTCGTAGGTGACGACGTCGGCGGGCGCCAGCTCGGCGTCGCGGCGCGCGGTGGGCTGCGGCACGGCGTCCGTGACGTCCGGCGCCGACAGCGCGGTCGCCTGGGCGCTCGTGGGGTCCGCGTCCTGCACGACGACGGCCGCCGCGGTCGCGAGCTGCGCCTGGTCCAGCTGCGACTGCCGCCACGTCGCGAGGAAGGTCTGGGAGAAGGTGCCGACCGCGAGCGCGAGCGTCAGCAGCAGGACGGCCGCGGTCGCGCGGGTCGAGCGGCGGCCGACCTCCCACGCCGCGAGCGGGCCGACCGCGCCCCGGCCCCGGGCGCCGAGGCGCTCGGCCACGCGCG
>NZ_JACEXH010000149.1:0-8179 GCF_014525465.1 Actinotalea sp. JY-7885
GCCCGCGCCGCGGCCGCGAGCACGGCCGTCCCCCGCCCGCCGTCGGTGGGTGCGGCGGCCCGGGTCGTGATGGCCGTGGCGCGGGCGCCGGTCCGCACGTCGGCGCCCTCGGCGACCGCGAGCCCGTGGACCGCCTCGATGAGGCGGGTGAACCCGCCCTGCGGGTAGAGCACGCCGTCGGCCAGGTCGAGGCGGCTCATGAGGTGGTACATCGACGGCGTCAGCCGCGGCGCCGAGCCGAGGAACACGGCCGGGTAGCCGAGCACCTGCCGCAGCCGCGGGTCCCGGAACCGGGCGCCGACGTGGTCCTCCAGCGAGCGGGTCAGCAGCGCCGCCAGGCGCGGCAGGCGCGTGACGACGTCACGGTGGGCCAGCGGCCGCAACGACGCGTAGGTCGTGTAGAGGAAGTGCCGCAGGGCCATCGCGTAGGTGTCCTCGGCGACCTCGAGGTACGCCTCGAGCGCCGCGCCGGCACCGGGCTCGAGGTGCTCGAACAGCGCGACGTTCGCCGCCCGGTCGGCGGCGACGTCGAGGGTCCCCGCGCCCTCGAAGTACACGCGGTACCCGGGGTCGAGCCGCACGAGGTCGAGCTGCTCCGCGGCCGATGTGCCGAGCAGCCGGAAGAAGTGGTCGAACACCTCCGGCATGAGGTACCAGGACGGCCCCGTGTCGAAGCGGAACCCGTCCGCGGCCCACGACCCGGCACGCCCGCCGACGGCGTCGCGCGCCTCGAGCACCGTCACCTCGTCGCCCTCGCGCGCGACGAGCGCCGCGGTCGCGAGCCCGGCGATCCCCCCACCGATGACGACGACGCGCCGCGGACCCGGCCCCCCGGCGGTCCGCCGACGCGTCGTCGTCACCGCGCCACCGGGAGCAGGGCCCCGGCCGCGACGCGCGCCTTGACCGTGGCCGGGACGCGCACACGCGTGTGCGAGATCCGGACGGCAGGCGTGCGCTCCAGGCGCCGCGTGAGCTCGGCGAAGAGCCCGTACGCGAGCGCGACGGCTCGCCGGGCGGACGGCGGCAGCCCGGGAAGGGCCTGCGCGGCCAGGCGCAGGTCCGCGTGGATGTCGGCGAGGATCGCCGCCTTCTGCGCCTCGGTCAGGCTCGCGGGGTCGACGTCGACGAAGTACCGCCGGCCGAGCCGCTCGCTGTCGTCCGCGAGGTCGCGCAGGAAGTTGATCTTCTGGAACGCCGCACCGAGGGCGCGGGCGCCGGGTGTGAGCCGCGCGTACGCACGCTCGCGCCCCGGTTCGGGCAGGTCGAGGAGGAACACGCGCAGGCACATGAGCCCGACGACCTCGGCGGAGCCGTACACGTAGTCGCGCAGGCTGTCGGCGTCGTGCACGGTGCGGTGCAGGTCCGTGCGCATCGACGCGAAGAAGGGCCGGGTCAGCTCGGTGCCGATCCCCGCCTCGGCCGCGGTGCGCGCGAACGCGTGGACCAGCACGTTGGTGCTGTAGCCGCGGGCGACGGCGCGGTCGGTCTCGGCCTCGAGGTCGTCGAGCAGGGCCTGCGCGACGCCGGCCGCCCCGGCCTGCGTCGCGGCGCCGTCGACCACCTCGTCCGCGAGCCGCACGAGGGCGTAGACGGTGCGGATGCGGGTGCGCGCGGGCTCGCTCAGCAACCGGGTCGCGAGCCCGAAGCTCGTCGAGTACTCGCGCACGACGACGCCGGCGGCCCGCTCGGCCACGGTGTCGTACAGGCTCAGCCGGTCTGTCGGTCGGTGCTGCACCGGGCCTCCTCGACGTGCCGTCCGACGTCACGCAGCGCGCGCTCGACCTGTGCCGCGACGGCCGCGACGACGTGCCCCGCGCCCGCGGGCAGCGAGCCGTCCGAGGACCGCGCGGCGACGAGCGCGAGGTCCGCGCTCACCGCGTCGGCGACCATCGCGGGGGCGACCGAGCGCGCGAGCGCCCGTCGCAGCCGCGCGGCGGTCACCTGGTCCAGGTCGGGACGGCCGACGTGGTCCGCGAGATCGGCCCACACGGGCAGCTCGCGCGCGTGGATCATCAGCGGCGTGCGCTTGCCCTCCCGCAGGTCGCTCAGGTTGCTCTTGCCCGTCTCGGACTCGGGCGCGAAGACGCCGAGCAGGTCGTCGACGAGCTGGAACGCGCGCCCGAGCAGGCGGCCGACGTCGTCCAGCTCCTCCTGCACCGCGGTGCTCGCCCCCGCGACGATGGCGCCGGCCCGCAGCGGGGCGCGGAAGGAGTACATCGCCGTCTTCGACTCCGCGACGCGCATCGACTCCTCGAGGGTCGGCTCCTGGAGCCCGAGCCCGAAGGCCGTGTCCGCCAGCTCGCCGCCGGCCGAGACGAGCAGCACCTCCTCCAGCAGGTCGCGCAGCGCGTCGCGCTGCGCCACCGGCAGGTCGGCGCCGCCGATCAGGCGGTGCGCCTGGCTCAGCGCGAGGTCTCCCGCCAGGACGGCCGCCGCCTCCGACCACCGGTCCGCCAGGGGGGCGGCGTTGCCCGCCGCGAGCGCCTCGCCCCGCATGGTCGCCGCGAGGTTCGGCTCGCCGCGGCGGACCGAGTCGTGGTCGATGAGGTCGTCGTGCACGAGGAAGGCGGTGTGGAGCATCTCGAAGCCGGCGCCCACGCTGACCGCCGCCTCGGGCTGGTCGCCGCCCAGCCGCGCGTGCAGCCGCACGACGATCGCCGAACGGAAGCGCTTGCCGCCGCGCACGCTGCGCGCGATCTCCGACCACAGCCGCACGTAGGCGGGACCGAACGACTCCGCGCGGTCGAGCGCCGCGCTGAGCACGCCGTCGAGCAGTCGGTCGACGGGCAGGGTGACGTCGCGCAGGTCGGCCAGGACGTCGGGGCCCGGCACCGGTCCGGCACGGGTCCCGGTCGCGCGGCCCGTGCTGGTGGCGGTCATGGCCGGCTCGCGGCGAGGATCGGCAGCTGCGCCGCCGAGCTGACGAGCCACGGGCTGAGCGCCCACGGCGCCGCGTCGACCGCCCGCCGCAGCGCGTCCGTGGTGACCCAGGCGACGTCCATGACCTCGTCGGGGTTCGGCGCCGGCTCGCCGAGGGCGCGCGCGGTGTAGATCGGGCAGATCTCGTTCTCGACCACGCCCGACGCGTCGGTCGCCCGGTACCGGAAGTCGGGCACGACCAGCTCGAGGTCCGTCAGCTCGAGCCCGAGCTCGAAGGCGGCCCGGCGGCGGACCGCGTCCTCGATCGCCTCGCCCGGTCCCGGGTGACCGCACACGCTGTTGGTCCACACGCCGGGCCAGGTCTTCTTGCTCAGCGCTCGGCGCGTGACGAGCACGGTCCCCTCCGGGGACAGCACGTGGCAGGAGAAGGCGAGGTGCAGCGGCGTCCGCGCGGTGTGCACGGTGGCCTTGTCGGCGGTGCCCAGGCGGGTGCCGTCGTCGTCGAGCAGGATGACGCTCTCGGTGGTCGTCATGCGGACCCTCCCCCTCGGAGGTTCGCCGGCGGTCACGTCGGGGACGGCTGACTGCTGGATCGGGTGGTCTGTACTCGAAGATCGACTCGGCCGTGGGACCGGGTCGCGAGATGCTCAGCATGCTGAGCATATTCACGAGTGCGGGTTTCCGCCTCAGGAGCGCGTCGTCAACCATGGTGGTCCACAGAGTCGCCCTGGGCGAGAGGAGAACGATGGCCGATCGGCCGCGTCTGTCCGTCGTGGTCCCCGTGCGCGACGACGCACCGGCGCTGCGGCGCTGCCTCGCCGCGCTCGGGGCCCAGACCGAGCCGGCGTTCGAGGTCGTCGTCGTCGACAACGGCTCGCGGGACGACGGCGCCGCCGTCGCCGCGGCGCACGGCGCGCGGGTCGTCACCGAGCCCGTGCGCGGGATCCCCGCCGCGGCCGCCGCGGGCTACGACGCGGCGCGGGGCGACGTCGTCGTGCGCCTCGACGCGGACACCGTCGTCCCGCCGGACCTGCTCGCCCGGGTGGCCGACGCGTTCGCGGCGGACCCCGCGCTCGACGCCCTGACCGGGACGGGCCGCTTCTACGACGTCGGGCCGGTGCGGGCGGCGGTCGTGGGGCGCCTGTACCTGGCGGCGTACTACGTCCTCATGCACGCCGCGATGGCGCACCCGCCCCTGTGGGGGTCGGCGATGGCCGTGCGTCGTGACGCGTGGGTGGGGGTGCGCCACCTCGTCCACCTGGACCCCGAGATCCACGACGACGCCGACCTCGCGTTCGCGCTCGGGCCGACCGCGACCATCCGCTACGACCCGTCGCTGGTCGTCGACGTCTCGGGCCGGTCGCTCGTGGGCGCGCACCAGACGTCCCGGCGCTTCGCCCGGGCGTTCCGCACGCTCGCGCTCAGCTGGCGGCGGATCCCGCCGTGGACGCGGTGGGCGATGCGGCTGCGCGCCGCGCCCACGCCCTGAGCGCAGCGCCCGCGACCACCGAGCCGAACCCGCCGATGGCCATGTCCTCGATGGTGTCCGCGTACTCCACGAAGATCGTCGCGTCGATGTGCTTGTTGCCGAGGTACTCCGCCATCTCCCACAGCGCGCTCAGCGCGAGCCCGAGCGCGCCCGTCACGACGACGACGCCGCGCGGGCCCGCCGGTCCGCGCGGGTCCGGCACCGCGCCGACGTGCGCGAGGACCAGGTAGCCGACGGCCGCCACGAGGCCGGTCGCGACGAGGTGCAGCGCGAGGTCCGACCACCACACCGCCCGGTAGACGTCCAGCGCACCGCACCAGGCCGCGACGATCAGCGCGATGCCGTACGCGGCGTCGAGCGGCTGCGGCACCCCGGCCAGGCGCGGGATCGTGAGGCCGCCGACGACGAGCGCGAGGAGGGCCGCGTCGACCGGGCCGCGCCAGACCAGCGCGACGACGAGGCTGACCAGTCCCGCGAGGCGCACGAGGTCCGCCGGGACCGGACGGGTGCGCGCCGGCATGACCGCCACTCTAGGTGCGGGCCGCGGACCCGCCACCTAGCGTGGCGCCATGCGCATCGTCATCGCCGGTGGCCACGGTCAGATCGCCCTCCGCCTCACCCGCCAGCTCGCGGCGCGCGGCGACGAGGTCGTCGGCCTCGTCCGCAACCCGGACCACATCTCCGACATCGAGGCCGCGGGCGGTCACGGCCTGGTGCTCGACCTCGAGCACAGCTCGCTCACCGAGGTGGTCGGTGCGCTCCAGGGAGCCGACGCCGTCGTCTTCGCCGCGGGCGCGGGGCCGGGCTCGGGGGCGGCGCGCAAGGACACCGTCGACCGGGGCGCCGCGGTCCTGCTCGCCGACGCCGCCGAGGCGGCCGGCGTCCGCCGCTACCTGCTGGTCTCCTCGATGGGCGCCGACCGCCCGGACCAGGCGCCCGACGAGGTCTTCGGGGCCTACCTGCGCGCCAAGGCCGCGAGCGAGGCGGATGTGCGGGCGCGCGAGGCGCTCGACTCGACGATCCTGCGCCCGGGCGGCCTCACGGACGACCCGGGCACGGGCCGGGTCCGCCTCGAGCCGTCGGTGCCGCGCGGGCGCGTCACGCGCGACGACGTCGCCGCGGTCCTGGTCGCGCTGCTCGACGAGCCGTCGACGGCCGGGCTCACGCTCGAGCTGGTCCAGGGTGAGGACCTCGTCGACGCGGCGGTGCAGGCCGCGGGCCGCGGCGAGCCCGGCGACGCGTCCGCGCACGCGATCGAGGCGGAGGCCGCGGCGGTGCGCCCGCGCGGCCGCCACCGGGCGGAGGACTGACCCCCGATCAGGACCCGGCGACGCAGGGCGCGACCCGCTGCCACCCCACGGCCCACTGCGGCGGCAGGAAGTTCCCGATGCGCGAGGTCGCGCGCCAGTTGTAGCCGCCGTAGGACACGACGTCGCCCCGCCGGTAGTCGCCGCCCCACTCCCACGCGTCCGCACACGTCTGCGGCGGTGCGGGCCGGACCACGATGCTCACCGTCGACTCGTGCACGGTCCCACCGGCCTGGGAGAGGCGGATGCCGACGACCAGGGTCTGCGGGCTGTCGACCTGGCCGCGGAGCGGGAGGGACGCCGTCACGGTCCCGCCCGCGGGCGGTGCGACGTCGCTGGCGCAGACGAGCGGCGCGGACGTCGAGCAGGTCCAGCCGGTCTCGGACGACGTCTCCGGCACGAGGCCGGCCGGTAGGTCGACCGTCAGCCGTGCCGGCAGACCGGCGGTGCCGAACCCCGTGTTCGAGACGCTGACGTCCAGGCTCGCGGCCTGCTCGCCGACGATGGCCGCCGGTGTGAGGGACGCCGTCGCGGAGAGCACGGCCGGCGGCGGGACGAGGCGCACGTCACGCGGCGGCGGCGTGTGGGCGGTGTCCGTGCCCGTGAAGGTGACGGTCACCGGCCGCGACACCGGCGTCGCCACGGCGCTGCGGACACCGATCGCCAGCGGGACGGTGGTGCCGCCCTCGACCCGGACCGTGCGCGTGTAGGTCCCGCCCGCGCCGCCCTGCCAGCCCGAGGCGTCCACCGCGACCATGCCGTCCGGCAGCGTGAGGCTGACGGCGACGTCGTCGCCCAGGAGCCCGCTGTTGGCGACCGTGAGCGCGAGAGGGCTCGTGTGGCCGACCTCGTCCGGCACGGTCAGTGCCGAGGTCGTGAGGTCGGTGCGCGCGACCACGAGGTCGAACGAGGCGGGGACGTCCTGCGCGCCGTCGCGGACGGTCGCCGCCAGGGCGTGGCTGCCGCCGGGGACCGTCGGCGGGACGCTGAGGGGGAACGTCGCGCGCCCGTCCGCCGGCACCGCGACGTTCGCGGCGGTGCACGACGTCGAGCCGTCGTCGGCCGGCGCGGCGCAGGCCCAGCCGCTCGCCGCTGGCTGCACGTCCCGCGGCAGGACGACGTCCACGTCGGGCCGACCGTCGGTGCCGCCCGGGTTGGACAGGACGAGGGCCGCCTGGACGGTGCCGTGCGCGTGGGGCGGCTGCTCGAGCGTCAGCGCGTACTGCGCGGGGGCCGAGCGGATGTCGAGGTGGGTGTCGATCTCGCGCACGCCGGACTGGCCGGGGATGCGGGCGCTGACGCTCACGGTCGCGTCGTCGTGGACGTGGTTGCGCAGGTCCGGGTCGGCCGCGGCGTCCAGGACGAGCGGGACCGCACCGGCGCCCGTGGCGGAGCCGCGCGGGAGGGCGGCGAGGGAGCAGTCCAGCCGGTAGTCGTCGAGCGGGTCGGCGTCCTCGGCCGGGGCGCAGGCCCAGGGCGCGCGGGCGGTCGCGGTGACGCTCGGGGGCAGGACCACCGTCGCGGCGGCGGGCGCGGTGGTGCGGCCGGCGTTGTGGACGGGGACCGTGATCACCGCGGGTGTCCGGGAGACGAGGACATCGGGCGCGTCGATCGCACCGAGCGCGAGGACGGCGGGCGCCGACGCCACGCGCGCGGGTATCACCGCGAACTCGGGCGCGGTCCCGCGCCCCGGCGTCCAGGTGCGGATGCCGACCCCGAGGTCGCGCGCGCCGTCGACGTCGTCCTCGACCGTGACGGACGCGCGGAGCGTCGTGGTGGACCGCGCGGCGACACCCTCGAGCGTGCAGCGAGCCGTCGTGGCGTCGAGCACGTCGCAGGTCCAGTCCGTCCCGGTCACGGCCGAGCGCGACCGACCGCCGCCGTCCACCGTCGCGGGCAGTGCCGAGACGGACCACTCGACGCCCACGTCGAAGCGCAGCTCGGTCGCCACGGTGCCGCCGTACGCGCCGCCGGCGTTGCCGACCGACAGGACGACCTCCGTCGGCACGCCCGCGGTCAGCACGACGTCGGTCGGCGACGTGACGGTGATGTCGGGTTCCGGCTCCGGTTCCGGCTCGGGTTCCGGCTCGGGCTGAGGTTCGGGTCCGGGCTCCGGCCCGGGCTCGGGCTCGGGCTCGGGCTCGGACGACGGCGCGGGCGTCTGCCGGACGCCGGGGTCCCGGTCGGAGGCACCGCCCGACGGCGCAGATCCCGCGTCGACGGGCTCGTCGGGCTCCGTCCCCGGCGGGATGGCCGTCGGGTCCGTGCCCGGGTCACCCTCGGGCTCGTCGGCACCCGGGGTGGGCTCGACGCCCTCCGGGGCCGGCTCGTCCGTGGGCTGCTGCGTGGCGGTGCCCGCCGCCCGGGGCGTCGATCCCGGCTCGTCCGAGAACACCCCCAGGGCACCGGCCACGGCCAGCGCCCCGGCCACCACGGCGCCCACCGCCGCGAGCCCGAGGGCGGCGCCGCCGGGCAGGGCCGCGAGCACGCCCACCAGGCCCCC
>NZ_JACEXH010000150.1:0-8062 GCF_014525465.1 Actinotalea sp. JY-7885
GCCCGCGCCCGGCGTCTCACGGCACGTCGCGGCGCCGGCGGGCCGCCCGCACCGCCCGGACGTACCCCGTGGCGAGGCGGTCCACCGGGCCGGGCGCGAGGTCCACCGCGAGCCCGGCCGCGCGCGACCACCACGGGTCCACCACGCGGGGTCTGGCCACCACCGAGTGCGTGACGAGCGCGGCGACGTCGTCGGGCAGCAGCCCGGGGACCCGCCGGTAGGCGGGCGTCGCCGCGCTCATGGCCGTGTGGACCAGCGGCAGGCGCAGCGTCGTCGTCGCGACGCCGTCGACGGCGAGCTCGGGGGCGACCGACGCCACCCACGCGTCGAGCGCCGACTTGGACGCGCCGTAGGCGGACCAGCCGGGAAGCGGGACCGAGACGCTCGTGGTGGAGACGAGGACCAGGTGGCCCGCACGGGCGGCCGTCATCGCCGGCAGCAGCCGAAGGAGCAGCGCGACAGGTCCGAGGTAGTTGACGCCGGCTGTCCTGGTCACGTCGTGGAAGCGGTCGGCGTAGTCGGCCAGGAAGCGGTGGATCGAGTGCCCGGCGTTCGACACGACGACGGCCGGGGTGCCGTGCTCGGCGAGGATGCGCTCGCCCGCCGCGGCGGCCGCCTGCGGGTCACGCAGGTCGACGGCGATCGCGTGCGCCGTGCCGCCCCGCGAGCGCACGGCGCCGACGACGTCGTCGAGCGCCTCGGCGCCCCGCGCCAGCAGTACGACGCGCGCACCGACGGCGGCGAGCCGCTCGGCCGTGGCGGCGCCGATCCCACGGGAGGCGCCCGTGACGACCACGGTCCGTCCCCCGACCCGCTCGCGCACACGGTCCGGCGGGGCGCCCGTGCGGGCCATCCCGGTCGCGAGGAGGACGGCCCGAGGCATCCGCGGGCCGCCCGGGGCGTCGGGTCCTCGCACCACCACGTGCTCCCCTCGTCGGCACCCGTGGCCGGCAGGCGCGCGGCTCGTGCGCGTCACCCTACGCAGCGCCGGTCGGACGTCACCACGGTGGCGGCTCCCCCCGGCGGCCAGGTCCGGCTATGGTTCCGCCTGACACGAGGCAGGCAGGCGCGTGCCGCGGGCGGCACAACGGGGGACGGGGCGACGACCACATGGTCACCTTCATGGTCATCGGCGGCATCGGCCTCGCGCTCCTGCTGATCGCCCTCCCGCTCGGGGACGTCTTCGACATCGGCGACGGCGCGCTGTCGGGCACATCCCTCGGCGCGGGCGCCCTCGGGTTCGGCGCGATCGGCGCGATCGTCACCGCCAACGGGCTGCCGACCGTCTGGGCGTACGTCGCCTCGGCGGCCTTCGGTGTGCTGACCGTGGTCGGCGTCCAGCGCATGGTCGGGCACCTCAAGGCGTCCGAGGACGGGCTGCCGTACACGCTCACGGGTGTGCAGGGCGTCGTGACGTCGCCCGTCGCACCCGGCCGCAGCGGCGAGGTCAGCCTCGACGACCCGCGCGAGCTCGAGCGCCGCCTCGCGTGGGCCGACGTCGAGATCCCCGAGGGCACCCGCATCGTCGTCGTCGAGCAGTCCGGGGGCCGCGTCAAGGTCGCCCGCCCCGGCGCCTCGATCCAGGACTGAGATCCCCCACCCCGAGAGGCACACGTGAACAGCATCGGAGTACCCGCAGAGATCGTGACGGTGATCGGCGTCGCGGCGCTCGTCCTCGTCGTGGTCGCCGTCGTCGCGTTCATCGCGCGCCGCATCCGCCGCGTCCCCCCGAACGAGGCGCTCATCATCGTCGGCAAGGGCGCCGGCCGCTCCGCCGTCGGCGAGACGGGTCAGCGCGTCGTCGTCGGCGGTCGTGTGTTCGTCTGGCCGATCCTGCAGCAGGGCTTCCCGATCTCGCTCGAGCAGCGCCAGATCGGCATCACGGTCGAGGGCGTCGACAAGAACCGCATCAAGATCGCCATCAAGGCGTCGATCAACTTCAAGGTCCGCGGCGACGAGGAGGGCGTGCGTCGCGCCGCCCAGCGCTTCCTGTCCCAGCAGGGCACGCTGACCGAGATCATCAAGGAGTCCCTCGAGGGCTCGCTGCGCTCCATCGTCGGCGACATGACGATCGAGCAGATCATCTCCGACCGCAAGGGCCTCTCGGACCGCGTGGTCGAGTCGACGAAGATCGACCTGGCCGAGCAGGGCCTGCAGGTCGACCTGCTCAACATCTCCGACATCTCCACGCCGGGCTCCGACTACCTCGCGAACCTCGGTCGTGCCGAGAACGCGCGCGCCCGCCAGGTCGCCGAGGTCTCCGAGGCCGAGGCCCGCCGGGCGGCCGAGTTCGCCGTCATCGAGGCCGCAGAGCAGATCGCCGAGCGCCAGAAGGCGCTCGACCTCAAGCAGGCCGCGATCAAGGCGCAGACGGACCGCGCCAACGCCGAGGCCGAGGCCGCCGGTCAGCTCGCGCGTGCGGAGCAGGACAAGATCGTCGCCGCGCAGCAGCGCGAGGCGCTCGCCGAGCAGGCTCGCGTGACCGAGGAGCAGCTCGACATCGACGTCCGCAAGCCGGCCGAGGCCGCCGCGTACGCCGCCGTCCAGAAGGCCACCGCCGAGCGCGACGCCGCGAACGCCGCCACCGAGGCGGACGCCTACAAGCGCACGACGATCGCCCAGGCCAACAAGACCGCCGCGATCCAGGACGCCGAGGCCAACGCCGAGTCCGTCCGCCGCGCCGGTGAGGCCGAGCGCGACCGCCAGCTGGCTCTCGCCGCGGCCATCCGCGCCGAGGGTGAGGCGCGCGCCGCGGCCATCGAGGCCGAGGGTCGCGCCGAGGCCGCCGCCACGGACGCCAAGGCCGAGGCGCTCAAGAAGTACGGCGACGCAGCCATCGCGCAGGAGGTCATCTCGCGCCTGCCCGAGATCGTCCGTGCCGCCGCCGAGCCGATCGGCAACATCGGTCAGATGACGGTCATCTCGACCGACGGCGCCTCCGCGATCACCAAGAACGTGGCGTCGGTGCTCGGCGAGGGCCAGGAGGTCGTCCGCCAGCTCACGGGCCTCGACCTGTCGCAGCTGATCTCGTCGATCGCGGGCGGCCGGAGCTCGGACGACGGGGCGTTCCGTCGCGCGACGCCGCCCCCGCCGCCGCCGGTCTGACGGCGACGGACCCAGACAGCGACGGAGGGCGCTGACGGCACCGGCCGTCAGCGCCCTCCGTCGTCCGGGCCGGGACGCTCAGGCGGTGACCACGAACCGCGCGGCGAGCAGGTCCTGCGCACGCGACGAGCGTCCGACCCGGACCTCGATCTCGCCGGGCTCGACCACGCGACGTCCGGCGGCGTCCACGATCGTGCAGTCGGCGACGGGCAGCTCGAGGGTCACCTCGACCTGGCCGCCCGCCGGCACGTCCACCTGGGCGAACGTCTTGAGCTCCTGGTCCGCCCACGACACCGACGTCACGGCGTCGGACACGTAGAGCTGGACCGTCTCCCGCGCGGGGCGCGCGCCCGTGTTGCGCAGGGTCACGCTCGCCCGGACGACGTCGGCGGCCGTCGCCGTCGTGCGGTCGAGGCGCAGGTCCTCGTAGGCGACGTCCGTGTAGGACAGCCCCTCACCGAAGGCGAACGCCGGGCGCTGGGTGAGGTCGGCGTACCGGTCGCCGTGCTGGCCGCGGATCTGGTTGTAGTACGTCGGCTGCTGCCCGACGTGCCGCGCGAACGAGATCGGCAGGCGGCCCGACGGCTCGACGAGCCCGAGCAGCAGCTCCGCGATCGCCTGCCCGCCGCGCATGCCGGGGTTGCCGGCCCACACGAGCGCGGCCGCGGACAGCGCCGAGTCCGGCAGGACGAGCGGCTTGGACGCGAGCAGGACCACGACCAGGGGCGTCCCCGTCGCGGCGAGCGCGTCGAGCAGCGCGATCTGGCCACCCACGAGCTCGAGCGTCGCCGTCGAGCGTCCCTCGCCGACCAGCTCGATCCGGTCGCCGACGACGGCGACGACGTAGTCGGCGTCGCGCGCGGCCGCCACGGCCTCGGCGATGAGCACCTCGTCCGGGGCGCACGGCACCACCACGGGCGGGCGGGGCTGGCCGTCCGGGAAGGTCGCGCCCTCGGGGTCGGGCTCGAGGGTGAGGATGTCGGCGCCGCGGGCGTGCGTCACCGTCCAGCCCTCCGGGACGACGCCGCGCAGGCCGTCGAGCACCGTGGTGATCATCTCCCGCGGGTGGCCGTCCGGCAGCCAGTCGGCCTGGCCGGACGAGCCGGCCCAGTCGCCCAGCTGCGTCTGCGCGTCGTCGGCGAGCGGCCCGACGACGGCGACGCGGCGCGGGGTCGTGTCGCCGTCGGCACCGCGCACGAGCTGGGTGCCGGCGGCGGCGAGGTCGGCGCGGAAGCCGCCCGCGAGCGGCAGCACGCCGTCGTTGCGGAGCAGCACGAGCGAGCGGCGCGCGACCTCCAGGTTGAGGCGCGTGTGCTCCGGCGAGGCGATGACCCGCTCCTGCACCGCGACGTCCGGCCGGCGCGGGTCCTCGAAGAGGCCGAGCTCGAACTTGAGGGTGAGGATGCGCGTCACGGCGTCGTCCAGGTCGGACTCCGCGAGCATGCCGGTCGCGACAGCCTCGAGCGCGCCCTCGTAGAACCCGGGCGTCGTCATGATCATGTCGTTGCCGGCGCGGACCGCGGCGGCGGCGGCGTGCGCGTGGTCCGGCTGGACCTTCTGCTCCCACACCATCCGGCCGACGTTGTCCCAGTCGGTGACGAGCGTGCCCGTGTAGCCCCACTCGCCGCGCAGCACCTCGTCCAGGAGCCACTCGTTGACCGTGATCGGGACGCCGTCGGTCGTCTGGTAGCCGAGCATGAACGTGCGGCAGCCCTCACGCGCGACGCGCTCGAACGGCGGCAGGAACCACGAGCGCAGCTTGCGGCGCGAGATGTCCGCCTCGGACGCGTCGCGCCCGCCCTGGGTCTCGGAGTAGCCGGCGAAGTGCTTGGCGGTCGCGAGGACCGCGGTCGGGTCGCCGAGTCCGTCGCCCTGGTAGCCGCGCACCATCGCCGAGGCGAGCTCACCGATGAGGACCGGGTCCTCGCCGAAGGTCTCGTCCACGCGGCCCCAGCGCAGGTCGCGCGCGATGCAGAGCACGGGCGAGAAGGTCCAGTGGATGCCGGTCGCGGCGGCCTCGACCGCCGTGGCCCGCGCGACGCGCGCCGCGAGGTCGGCGTCCCACGAGCCGGCCATCGCGAGCTGCGTCGGGAAGATCGTCGCGCCCACCCAGAACGAGTGGCCGTGGATGCAGTCCTCGGCGACCAGGAGCGGGATCCCGAGGCGCGTCTGCGCGGTGAGCTCGTGGGCGCGCAGCACCCGCTCGGGAGAGGTGTGCAGGATCGAGCCGACCTGGGTGCGCAGCACGTGGTCGTCGACGCCGTCGCGGGCGTCGAGCTGCATCATCTGGCCGACCTTCTCCTCGAGCGTCATCCGGCCCAGGAGGTCCCGCACGCGCTCGGCGATCGGGAGGGAGGGGTCGCGGTAGGGGGCGCGCGTCGTCGCGGTGCTCATCGGGCGTCCTTGCTGTCGGTCGGGCGGGGCCGGCGCAGGGGCCGGTCCGGGGTCCGTGGTCCGTGGTCGAGGGTGACAGACAACGGCGCTGCCGTCCGAACCGGGCGCGCGGGCCGCCCGGCCCGGCGCGGCGTCCCGGTTGCCGCGCGTGCCCGGTGGCCCTAGGCATGGGGGTGACCCCGCACACCGGCCGAGGAGGCACCGTGGGACTCGAGGACATCGTGGGCAAGGCGCGCCGTGCGCTCGACGGCAACGAGGACAAGGCGCAGCAGGCGCTCGACTCGGCGGCGCGCGCCCTCAAGGCGCGCACGGACACCCCGACCGACGCCAAGATCGACCAGGTCGTCGACAAGGCCAAGGACGTGCTGGAGCAGCAGAAGAAGAAGCCCTGACCGGGGCGCGCGGCCCGGCGCGTCAGGCGGTCGCGAAGGCCGCCAGGCCGAGCTCGACCGCGCGGTCGAAGAGCAGCTCGCGGTCCTCGGCGGACAGCGACGCCTCGCGGAACAGCAGGTCGGAGATGGTGCAGATGGCCAGCGCCTGGCCGCCCTCCGCGTCGGCTGCCGCGTAGAGGCCCGCGGCCTCCATCTCGACCGCGAGCGTGCCGTGCTTGACGAGCAGCTCCTGCGTCGCCGCCCGCTCGGCGTAGAAGGCGTCGGAGGTGAAGACCGCCCCGACGTGGACGCTCTGGCGCGTTCGACGACGCCGTCGGCCGCTGGGCGTGGGGGCGGGCTCCGGCGCGGGCGCGCCCGGTCCGACGCCGGCCGCGAGCGCGGCGGCCGCCGTGAGCGCGAAGCTGGGCGCGTGGCTGTAGTGGATGCCCGGCACGCGATGGGCCGTCATCGCCGAGTCGGTGTGGGCCGCGCTCGCGATGACGACGTCGCCCACCTCGAGGTGCGGCGCCATGCCGCCGGCCGTGCCGATCCGGATGATGCGCTGCGCGCCGTAGTACCGGAACAGCTCGGTCGCGTAGATGGTGATCGACGGCATCCCCATGCCGGACGCCATGACGGACACCGGCCGGCCGTCGTAGGTCCCGGTGTAGCCGACGATCCCGCGCACGTCGGTGACGAGACGGGCGTCGGTGAGGACCGTCTCGGCGATGCGCGTGGCGCGCCGGGGGTCGCCAGGCATGAGCACGTCGGGGGCAAGGTCACCGGGCTCGGCGGTGATGTGCGGCGTCGCCATGTCTGCGACCCTAACGCTGCCGTGCGACGCGCTCACCGCTCGCGGGTCCCGGAGTGGTTGCTGTCACCCGGTCGGTACCTCGAGCACGACGTCGGTGCCGCTCGCCTCGAGGTCGACCCCGTCCGGGGTGAGCGCCAGTCCCGTGAGCTCCATCCCCTCCGGCAGCCCGTCGACGGGGACCGAGAGCCCCTGCACCTGCTCGACGAGGCGCGCCGGGAGGTCGTCGGCGTCGACCTGGACGCCGCCGAGGCTGAAGGAGACGACGTCGGCCTCGATCGCGCGCCCGGCGGCGCGCGGCGCGATCGTGATGGCGACCGGCATGCCGAGGACCGTCGTCGACGCGACGAGGTGCTGCCCCTCGACGGCGAGGTCGGCGTCGACGGAGAGCAGGGACGTGAGGTCGTCGAGGCGGGCCGACGCCGTCATCGTCGCCTCCGCCGCCGTCGTCGGCTGGTCCGTGGAGACGTCCCGCAGGAGGACGACGACGTCGTGCAGCGGCAGGCCCTCGAGCGTCACGCTCGACGCGGTGATGCGCACGTCGTCGAGCTCGCCGGCGAGCGCCTGGGTGAGGAAGGGGAAGCCCCCGATCGTCACGTCGGGCGTCTCGTCGAGCCCGGGCACCTGGGCGCGCAGCCCTTCGGCGAGGTCCGCCTCCGTGCGGTCCCGGACGACGCCGTCGGCGACGTAGGCACCACCCGCCAGCACACCGAGGACGACGACGGTTGCGACCACTCCCCTGACTCCCACGCCCGCGACGGTAGGCGCTCGCACGCCCCACCGCCCGCCCGACCCGCCCAGCGCGCCGCCCCGCCCGACCCGCCGTCCCCCGACCGCCGTCCCCCGTCCCGCCGTCACCCCGCCGTCACCTCGCCGCCCCCGGCCGCCCTCGATCCCGGTTTTGGAACGGATCTGGGCGTCGGCGCACCCGGATCGGTGCCAAAACCGGCGCCTGAGGGGGACAGCGACGCCGACGCGCGGCCAGGAAGCCCGCCGACGCCGCCCGCGCACAGCTGACCGCCGCCCGCCGCCCCTCGAGCCCGGTTTTGGAACGGATCTGGGCGTCGGCACACCCAGATCGGTGCCAAAACCTGCGCCTGAGGGGGGCAGCGACGCCGACGCGGTCAGGAAGCCCGCCGACGCCGGCCGACCCGCGCACAGCTGAGCGCCGCCCCCGCCCTCGATCCCGGTTTTGGAACGGATCTGGGCGTCGGCACACCCGGATCGGTGCCAAAACCGGCCGGTGAGGCGAGGGCGACGCGGGACAGTCGGGTCAGGCGGGCGGCGGCCGGGTCAGGCGGGGGGCGGGCGGGTCAGGCGGGCGGCGGGCGGGTCAGGCGGGCGGCGGGCGGGTCAGGTGGGGGCGGCAGGGGCAGGCGGG
>NZ_JACEXH010000151.1:0-7876 GCF_014525465.1 Actinotalea sp. JY-7885
CCGCGCCGCGACGGCGACCGCGAGCAGGACGGCGCCCAGCACGACCGCGAGGCCCGCGACGCCGGCCAGCACCGCAGCGCGGTCGCCCTCGGTCGGGACGGCGCGCCAGAGCAGGACCGCCATGGCCACCGAGAGCACCACGGCCAGCACGGCATACGCGACGCGCGCGGCCAGCACCCGGCGCCGCGCGGCGTCCGCGTGCGTCACGACACGGCGCCCGCGGGCCAGTGCCCGTTGAGGAACCCCGTGTTCTCGTTGATGACCTTCTGCTCGAGCGTGTTGCGGGCGGACGTGCAGTCCGACTTGAGCTTCGTCCCGCCGCCCCAGATCGCCCCGAGGGCGATGCCGTACGCGCCGGCCGCGATGAAGATGCCCGCGGGGATGCCGAAGATCGTCGCCGAGGAGGCGAGGGCCCCCACGATGCCCGCGATCAGCGCGAGGAGCGCGCCAACCATCGCCGCCCAGAAGACGTAGATGCCGGTCTTCACGGCGTCGAGGGCGGTGGTGATGCCGTCGGTCATGCTCGACTTGATCTTGTCGAGCGCCGTCTTGTGGAGGCTGATGCGCTGCGCGTACGTCTGCGCCGCGGAGCCCGTCCACGTGTCGTCGACCTCGAGGTTGCCCGCCTCGGCGACCTGGACCTGGGCACTCACGGTGCCGCCGACGCTCGTGTTCCACGAGCTCGCGGTGGACGAGATCAGGCCTGGTTCTCCCAGGTTCTGGGCGATGAACGAGACGTTGTCCCAGAACTCCTGGGCCTTCTCCATCAGCCAGTTCCACGCGTCCATGATCTTGTCGCCCACCCAGGAGGCCCAGCTGGGGATCTTGCCGAGCCAGTGGTTGACGTTGTCGGCCAGGTCGTGGACCGCCTGGTCGACCTCGTCGAGCAGGTCGAGGATCTGCTGCATCGTGGTGCCTTCCGCTGTCGTTCGGGGTGTCGGGGGTACGGCGGGCGAGCCGGCGCTACTTCGGCTGCCAGAGGCCCGCGAAGGCGGCGCGCTGCGCCGCGTCGTTCGACTCGTAGGCCGCCTTGACCTGCTTGAGCGTCGTGGAGATCGTCTCGGTCTCCGTCGCGCCCTCGCTGAGCAGCGTCTGCAGCCGCGCGCGGGCGGCCTCGTACACGGGGACCAGGCCAACGACCTCCGCGGCCCACGAGAGCTCGCTCGTGACGAGGGTCATCCCGACCGTGGTGGAGCTCGCCGTGGAGAGCACGTCGGAGACCCCTCCCCACATGCCCGCGTCCTTGCTCAGCGCCTCGAGCGCGACATCCAACGACATGCTGCTCCCCCTCCTCGACGGTGACCGGGGCGCGTGCCCCGGTCGGACTACACCTTGGCCGAGCCGGCGGCTCGTGTCACCGGGTCATGCGAAGTCGGCGCGCGAGCGCCTCCGGGTCGTTCGCGAGCCGCTCGAGCTCGCCCAGCCGCGTGCCCGCGACCACCGAGGCCGGCGTGCGGCCGCCCGCCGCCCGCAGCGCGGCGGCCTGCGCCTGGACCGTCTCGCGTCCGATGTTGGCCGGGTGCGCGCGCTCGAGCCAGCCCTCGTCGTAGCGCACGCCGACGACGTCGCCCGTGCCGTTGACGACGACGCGCACGTGCCCGGCCTCGCTCGTGCCGACGATCTCGGCGCTCTGCGCACGCGCAACCTCCGCCTTCGCCTCGTCGATGCTCGCGAGCACCTCGCGCAGGAACTCCGCGAACGCGTCGGTCGTGGCCTGCGCCTCCTCCGGGGAGGCGTGACGCGTCACGTACTCATCGATCCGGCCGGCCAGGGACTCGTAGGCCGGGGGCAGCGGGCGCGTCGCGGGCGCCGGCGCGTCGAGCTCGTCGGCGACCGCCTCGCCCCACTGCGCCATGCGCGCCATGGCGGCTTCGGTGCGTGCGTCCATGACGGCTGGGGCCAGGCCCTCGGGCGCGAGCTCGTCGCGCCACGTCACGGGCACACGGACCTCGACGAAGTGGCCCGTCGGCGTGACGACGACCGTCACCGTGCCCGTCGCGTCGGTGCCCGTGAAGGTGCCCTCCGCCGCGCCGCTCGCGCGCTCGAAGCGCTGCTGCATGCGGTCGATCTCGTCGCGGCGGTCCGCGAACGCCTCGATCTGGTCCACCCGTCTGCCCCCTTGTCCTCGCCCTCCGCGCGGTCGCGCGTGGCACGGATCACAGCAGAGCATGGCCCCGAAGGGAAGGGAGCGCAGCACGACGGGGCCGTGATCACCCGATCGAGCGTCGTGGACGCGGGCCGCGGGCGCCGACGTCCGTCTGGGAGGATCGCGTCATGTCTGCGACCGATCCCCACCGGACCGACCACGCCGCGCAGCCCGCTGGGGCCGCCGCCCCGCTCCGCGCACGGCGCAGCCTCGCGGAGCAGACGCCCGCGATCGCGCTCGGCCCGCTCGACGGCCGCTACCGCGGCACCGTGGCGCCGCTCGTCGACCACCTCTCGGAGGCCGCGCTGAACCGCGAGCGGCTGCACGTCGAGGTCGAGTGGCTCATCCACCTCGCGGCGCAGCGCGTGCTGCCGGGAGCCCCGGCCCTCGCGGACGCGGACGTGGCGTACCTGCGCGACGTCGTCCTGGACTTCGACGCGAGCACCGTCGCCGAGCTCGCGGCCACCGAGCGGGTCACGGTGCACGACGTCAAGGCCGTCGAGTACCTGCTCAAGGAGCGCATCGCCGCCGCGCCCGCGGTCCTCGGCGAGGGCACGGTGCTGCCGCAGGTCACCGAGCTCGTCCATTTCGGGTGCACGAGCGAGGACGTCAACAACCTGTCCTACGCCCTCATGGTCCAGGGCGCGGTGCGCGACGTCTGGCTGCCCGCGGCGCGCGCGCTCGTCGACGAGGTCGCCGCCATGGCCCGGGAGCACGCCGCGGTGCCGATGCTGGCCCGCACCCACGGTCAGCCGGCGACGCCGACGACGCTCGGCAAGGAGCTCGCCGTGCTCGCGCACCGCCTGCGCCGCCAGCTGCGCCGCATCGAGGGCGCCGAGTACCTGGGCAAGCTCAACGGTGCGACGGGCACCTACGGCGCCCACCTCGCCGCGGTCCCCGACGCCGACTGGGTCGAGGTCTCGCGCACGTTCGTCGAGCACCTGGGCCTCACCTGGAACCCGCTGACGACGCAGATCGAGTCCCACGACTGGCAGGCCGAGCTCTACGCCGACGTCGCGCGCTTCAACCGCGTGCTGCACAACCTCGCGACGGACGTGTGGACGTACATCTCCCTCGGCTACTTCGCGCAGGTCCGCGGGCAGGGCACCGTCGGCTCGTCGACCATGCCGCACAAGGTCAACCCGATCCGCTTCGAGAACGCCGAGGCCAACCTCGAGATCTCGTGCGCCCTGCTCGACAGCCTCGGGGCCACACTCGTGACGTCCCGGCTCCAGCGGGACCTGACGGACTCGACGACGCAGCGCAACATCGGACCCGCGTTCGGCCACTCCCTGCTCGCGATCGACAACGTGCGCCGGGGCCTCGCCGGTCTCGACGTCGACGCCGCCGCGATGGCGCGCGACCTCGACGCCAACTGGGAGGTGCTCGGCGAGGCCGTCCAGTCGGCCATGCGCGCCGCCGGCGTCGCGGGCGTGCCGGGCATGGACGAGCCGTACGAGCGCCTCAAGGAGCTCACGCGGGGCCGCCGCATCACGGGCGACGACCTGCGCACCTTCGTCCTGGGCCTCGGCCTGCCCGACGACGTCGCCGCACGCCTCGCCGCGATGACGCCGGCCACCTACACGGGCGCGGCCGCGGACCTGGTGCGGTTCCTCGACGCCTGACGGCGTCCGGCCGGAGTCACCCCTGCGGGGCGCCGGCCCCGGGCCCGTCGCGCCGCGAGAGCCGCCGGATCCGCTCCTCGATGCTGGTCGCTGCGGTCGGGGTCGGGGTCGAGGTCGGGGTCGGTGGCGCAGCGGGCCGCGGCTCGTCGTCATAGGGGGCGTCGGTCACCGGCACCTCGGGATCGAACAGCTCGCCCTCCGGCTCCTCGCCGGTGCGGAGCCGCTCGAGGTGGTCGATGAGGGCGAGCACCTCGTCGAGCGTCGCCCACCCGTGCGCGACCGTCCCCCGGCGCGGCACGAGCAGCAGCCGCTCGCCGCCCGCCTCGAGCGCCGCGGCCGGCGCCGTCGCGCTGCCCGCGGTGTGCGACGCGGCGGGCATCACCGCCTCGACGCGGTGCCACGGCACGCTCGCGCGGAGCTGAGGACGGCGGCCCCCGAACCACAGCTCGAGGCCGGACCCGTCGACCGCGAGGGTGGCCTGCGGCAGCAGGCCGGTCGCGACGTAGAAAGGGTCCACGCCGAGCGCCTCGAGGCCGTCGTGGTACCCGTCGCCGAGCGCGACCTGAGCCAGGTCGTGCAGGGGACGCTCGACCCCGACGGCGTGGAACCGGTCGGCAGAACGCAGGCCACCGCGGAGCATCGCGACCCCGAAGAGGCCCACGAACGCGCCCGCGAGGACGCGCCCGGCGCCGTCCGCGCCGCCTGCCGTGGCTCCCAGCACGCCGACGAGCCCCATCAGGCCCGCCAGGCCGACGGCTGCGCCCACCGTCACGATCACCGCACCGGGCACCGCCCAGCGCCACGCCGAGACGCGTCCGACACCCGATGAGGTCATGGCTGCTCCGAGGGCTCGTCCGGCGGGTGGGGGTGGTCCGGCAGCCGCAGACCCGTCAGGCCTCAGTCAGCACGGTGCCGAGGGGCGGACCGGTCAGCCCGCACGGCCGGTGCGCCGTCGCGCGGCACGTCGACGCCGAAGACCACCTCGACCGCGTCACGGTACTCCGCGTGCCGACCGCGCCGCGCGTGCTCGCGGGCGCGGACCGCGGGGGTGTGGAGCATCGCGGCCGCGAAGCGGCGCAGCGCGCGCTCGGCGAGGTCCGCGCCCGCCTCGTCGCCCCGCGCCCGCGCCGCGGCCCGCGCCCGCTGGACCTCGGTGTCGAGCACCTGCTCCACGTGGCTGCGCAGCGCGACGACCGCGGGGACGGCGCTCTGCTCGGCGAGCGTCGCCTCGAGCTCCGCGACGCGCTCCTCGACGATCGCGAGCCCGGCCTCGACCTCGGGGGTGACGGTCGTCGGTGAGTGACGTTGCACGGCGGCGAGGTCGATCAGCACGACCCCGGGCACGTGCGCGACATCCGGGTCGATGTCGTGGTGGAGCGCGAGGTCGACGAGGACCGTGGGACGCGGCGCGCCCACCGTTGCCGAGCGCTCGCGCGCCGCGGCGACCATGGCGGCGTCGACCACCGGACCGAGCGCGCCGCTGCACGAGACGACGACGTCGACCTCCGCGAGCGTCTCGCCGAGCCCGCCGGCCTCGACCGCGCGCAGCCCGCGGTCCGCCGCGAACGCCTGCGCCCGGCCCGACGGCGAGTACACGGCCACGTCGGTCACACCGCGCGCGCGCAGCGCCGTGAGGCTCGCGCCGGCGTACGAGCCCGTGCCGATGAGGAGCACGCGGGCGCGGGAGAGGTCCACCGCCTGGCCCGCGAGGTCCAGCGCGACGCCCACGACCGAGCGCCCCGCGCTGCCGAGGCCCGTCTGCGACCCCACGGCCCGCGACGTGCGCGAGGCGACCTGGAAGAGGCGCTCCAGGGTGGGCGACGTCGTGCCGTCGCGGCGGGCCGTGCCGAGCGCGCGGCGCACCTGGCCGGCGACCTCGCGCTCCCCCACCACCATCGAGTCGAGCCCGGAGGCGACGGTGAACAGGTGTCGCGGCACGGCCGGCCCCGAGCGCAGCTGGAGCGAGGCGGCGACGTCCTCGTGCGCCAGGCCGCTCGCGGCGGCGACCGCATCGACGGCGTCCCGCGCCACGTCCGCGAGGGCCGCGTCGTCGTCGGGCGCGGCGGCGACGTCCAGGTACACCTCGAACCGGTTGCAGGTGGCGAGCACCACGCAACCGGTGACGTCTGGGCTGTCAGCGACGACCATCGCCCCCACCGAGTGCCCCCCGGAGCTCAGCTGCTCCAGCACGTCGAGGTCGAGGTCGCGGTGACTCGCCGTGAGGGTCAGGAGCACCACAACGTCGCGATTCAATCATTCGCGAGAATGGTTGGCACAATCGCGGGGTGACGCTGCCTCAGGAACACCCCATGATCGACGGCCGCACGACGCATTCCGCGCTGGTCCGCGCTTTTCGCGGCGAGGCCGGACGCATTTCGAGTGACGCGGAACACATTCCTGCGCCGGTGTGGTTCATGCGCCAGGCCGGGCGGTCGCTGCCCGAGTACCGCGAGGTGCGCCAGGGCGTGACGATGCTGGCGTCGTGCCTCGAGCCGGAGCTCGCGAGCGAGATCACGCTGCAGCCCGTCCGCCGCCACGGCGTCGACGCCGCGATCTTCTTCAGCGACATCGTGGTGCCCCTGCTGCTGGCGGGCGTGGACGTCGACATCGTCCCCGGCACGGGCCCCGTCTTCGCCGAGCCGGTCCGCACGGCCGCGGACGTCGCGCGGCTCGCGCCGCTCGACCCGGACGCGCTCGCCCCGGTCACGGAGGCCGTCGCCCGCACCGTCGCGGCGCTGGGCGGCACGCCGCTGATCGGCTTCGGCGGCGCACCGTTCACCCTCGCGAGCTACCTCGTCGAGGGCGGGCCCTCCAAGGACCAGCTGCGTGCCCGCACGCTCATGCACGCGGAGCCGCAGACCTGGCGCGCGCTCATGGACTGGGCGGCCGACGTCACGGGCGTGTTCCTGCGGGCCCAGGTGCTGGCCGGGGCGAGCGCGGCCCAGCTCTTCGACTCGTGGGCCGGCTCCCTGTCGCTGGCGGACTACGAGGAGCACGTCGCGCCCGCGTCGAGCCGCGCGTTGTCGCACGTGGTCGACCTCGGCGTCCCGATCGTGCACTTCGGCACCGGGACGGGCGAGCTGCTGCGGGCGATGCGCGACGTGGGCGCCGACGTCGTCGGCGTGGACCACCGCATCCCGCTCGACGAGGCGAACCGCCGCCTCGGCGGCACCACACCGCTGCAGGGCAACATCGACCCGGCCTACCTCGGCGCACCGTGGCCGGTGCTCGAGGCGCACGTGCGCGACGTGCTGCGCCGCGGCGCCACCGCGCCCGGGCACGTGCTCAACCTGGGCCACGGCGTCCCGCCCCAGACCGACCCCGACGTGCTCACGCGCATCGTGCGGCTCGCCCACGGCGAGGAGTGACGGCCGTGCCCGGGGACGCTGACGTCGTCGTCGTGGGGGGCGGGGTCGCCGGGCTCGTCGTGGCGCGGGAGTGCGTGCGCGCCGGGCGCCGCGTCCTGCTGCTCGAGGCCGGCGACCGCCTCGGCGGCTGCGTCGCGGGCGTCGAGGTGGCCGGGCTGACGCTGGACGCCGGCGCCGAGTCGTTCGCGACCCGGTCGAGCGCGGTGCCGGACCTGCTGGCCGACCTCGGCCTGGCCGACGACGTCGTCGTCCCCGCGGCCCGCAGCGCGTGGCTCCAGCTGCCCCGGCGCGCGCTGCCCCTGCCGCGCACGGGCGTGATGGGCATCCCCGGGGACCCGTGGGCGGCGGACGTCCGGCGGGCGATCGGGCTGGTCGGGGCGCTGCGCGCGTCCCTGGACCGGGTGCTCCCGGCGCGCGTCGGCGGGGGTGACGCGGGCGGCGCGAGCGTCGGTCACCTCGTCCGCACCCGCATGGGGTCGCGCGTCCTCGAGCGGCTCGTCGCCCCCGTGGTCGGCGGCGTGCACTCGGCGCACCCCGACGACGTCGACCTCGACGCGGTCCTGCCGGGGATCCGCGACCGCCTCGCGCGCCACGGCTCGCTCGCCGCGGCCGTCGCGGCGGTGCGGGCGGCGGCACCGGCCGGGTCGGCGGTCGCGGGCCTCGACGGCGGGATGCACCGGTTGGTCACGGCGCTGGAGCGCGACCTGCGCGCCCGTGGCGGCGAGGTGCGCCTCGCC
>NZ_JACEXH010000014.1:0-29778 GCF_014525465.1 Actinotalea sp. JY-7885
CTCGCCGAGCGCGGCACCCCCGCGCGCGTCGTGGCGGTGCCGGCCCGCGCGGCGTGGGCGCTCGCGACCGCGGGGGAGGCGCTGCACCGGCTGCCCGGGGGCCGGGCACCGCGCCTGACGCGCTACGCCCTGAGCCACCTCGTGCACGAGCGCACCTACGACCTCACCGCGCTGCACGAGCGACTGGGTGTGACGCCGCGGCCGACGTCGTTCGAGGGTGCCGCCGGCTGGTGACCGCGGCGACCGCCCACCGGCGGACCTGGACGACGAGCGCGCGGCGCACGCGCCGGGGTGCGGGACTGCGGTAGACCATGGGCCATGGGAACCGTGCACCCCGAGATCACCGAGCGGCTCGCGAGCTTCATCGAGGACCAGCCGGTCTACTTCGTGGCGACCGCGCCGCTCGCCGCGGACGGTCACGTCAACCTCTCGCCGAAGGGCGGCAAGGGCACCCTCGTCGTGGTGGACCCGCTGACGGTCGCGTACCTCGACCTCACGGCGTCCGGCGCCGAGACGATCGCCCACCTGCGGGAGAACGGCCGCATCACGGTCATGGTGTGCGCGTTCGCCGGACGGCCGAACATCGTCCGGCTGCACGGTCGTGGTCGCGTGGTCGCGCTCGGGGACCCGGAGCTCGACGCCTGGCTGCCCCGGTTCCCGGAGCACCCCGGCGTGCGCGCGGTGATCGTGGTCGACGTCGAGCGGGTCGCCGACTCGTGCGGGTTCGCGGTGCCGCTCATGGAGTACACGGGGGAGCGCGACATCCTCGACGCGGCGAACGGGCGCAAGGACCGGGACGAGCTCGTCGCGTACCGCGCACGGAAGAACCGCACGAGCCTGGACGGGCTGCCCGCGGTCGACTGGTGAGCGTGGCGTGCGCCGCCGCCCCACGACGTCCCGCATCGTGGATCGGTGAACCACGATGTGGACACGCCGGGCCGTGGCGTGACATCCCTCGGGCGCAGGCGTAGTGTGCTCGACGTGCAGACGATCCTCGTAGTACTTACCTAGGCGCCGGTCGACCGCCCAGGCAAGGTCCGTCCGCGCGCCCACCCCTCGCCGAGCCCCCCGTGGGCCGAGGGGTTTTTTCATGCCAGGACCGCGCCGCCACGACGGCGCGCTCCGCCAGTGCCGTTCACCAGCACGAACCAGCAAGCAGGGAGACCACGATGGTCCAGGGCACCACCCCGGCGGCGCCGGCGTCCGACGCCCGCCCGACCGGACGTCCCACGCCGCAGCCCCCCGTCGCCCGCCCGGTCGGCGCCGCGACCGCGCAGGCCGCGACCGCGCAGGCCACGCCGGCCCAGTCGGTGACCGGCGCCGAGTCGATCGTGCGCTCGCTCGAGGCCGCCGGCACGCAGGTCGTCTTCGGCATCCCGGGCGGCGCGATCCTGCCGACCTACGACCCGCTGATGGACTCCAAGGTCATGCGGCACATCCTCGTGCGCCACGAGCAGGGCGCCGGCCACGCCGCGGCGGGCTACGCGTACACCAGCGGGAAGGTCGGCGTCTGCATGGCGACGTCGGGCCCGGGTGCGACGAACCTCGTGACGCCGATCGCCGACGCCAACATGGACTCGGTCCCCCTCGTGGCGATCACCGGCCAGGTCGGCGCCTCGATGATCGGCACGGACGCGTTCCAGGAGGCCGACATCGTCGGCATCACGCTGCCGATCACCAAGCACAACTTCCTCGTCACCGACCCGGACGAGATCCCGCGCGTCATCGCCGAGGCGTTCCACATCGCGCAGACCGGGCGGCCCGGTCCCGTGCTCGTCGACATCGCGAAGTCCGCGATGCAGGCGCGCACCACCTTCGCGTGGCCCCCGGCGATGGAGCTGCCCGGCTACCACCCGGTGACCAAGCCCCACGCGAAGCAGATCCGCGAGGCGGCCCGGCTGCTCGCGACCGCGCGCCGGCCCGTGCTCTACGTCGGCGGCGGCGCGATCCGCTCCGGGGCGAGCGCCGAGCTGCGCGCGCTCGTCGACGCGTCCGGCGCCCCGGCCGTGACCACGCTGATGGCGCGCGGCGCCCTGCCCGACTCCCACCCGCAGAACCTCGGGATGCCCGGCATGCACGGCACCGTGCCCGCCGTCGCCGCGCTGCAGAAGGCCGACCTCGTCATCGCGCTCGGCGCCCGCTTCGACGACCGGGTGACCGGGAAGCTGTCGTCGTTCGCGCCGAACGCGACGGTGGTGCACGCGGACATCGACCCGGCGGAGATCGGCAAGAACCGCCGCGTCGACGTGCCGATCGTCGGGGACCTCAAGGAGGTCATCGCCGACCTGCTGCCCGAGCTCGCCCGCGAGCACGCGCAGCACGGCAAGCCGGACCTCGAGGCGTGGTGGCACCAGATCGACGACTGGCGCGAGACGTTCCCGCTCGGCTTCACCGAGCCCGACGACGGCCACCTCGCCCCGCAGCACGTCATCCAGCGGATCGGCGAGATCGCCGGACCGGAGGCGGTCTACGTGGCCGGCGTGGGCCAGCACCAGATGTGGGCGGCGCAGTTCATCCGCTACGAGCGGCCGAACGCGTGGCTGAACTCCGGGGGCCTGGGCACCATGGGCTACTCGGTCCCGGCGGCCATGGGCGCCAAGGTCGGCGACCCGTCGCGCACCGTGTGGTCGATCGACGGCGACGGCTGCTTCCAGATGACCAACCAGGAGCTCGCCACCTGCGCGATCAACGACATCCCGATCAAGGTCGCGGTCATCAACAACTCGTCGCTGGGCATGGTCCGCCAGTGGCAGACGCTGTTCTACGAGTCGCGGTACTCGAACACGGACCTGCACACGGGTCACGGCACGCGCCGCATCCCCGACTTCGTCAAGCTCGCGGACGCCTACGGCTGCGTGGGCCTGCGCTGCGAGACCCGGGCCGACGTCGACGCCACGATCCGGCGCGCGATGGAGATCGACGACCAGCCCGTCGTCGTGGACTTCACGGTCTCGCGCGACGCGATGGTGTGGCCGATGGTCGCCGCCGGCGTCAGCAACGACGAGATCCAGTACGCGCGCGGCATCAGCCCCGCGTGGGACCGGGGCGAGTGATGCCGGCGGGGGCCGCGATGCGCCGCATCGGCCTCATCGGCGGCACGTCCTGGGAGTCGACCGCCTCGTACTACGCGGGCCTCAACCGCGGGGTGCGCGAGCGGCTGGGCGGCACCCACTCGGCCGACCTCGTGCTGCGCTCGGTCGACTTCGCCGAGGTCGAGGTGCTCCAGGTCGCGGGGGACTGGCCGGCGCTCGGGCGCCGCTACCAGGTCGAGGCGTCGGCGCTCGCCGCCGCGGGCGCCGAGGTGGTCGGCATCCTCGCCAACACCATGCACCTGGTGCACGACGACGTGGTGCGCGGGGCCGGGCCGGACGTGCGCGTGGTCCACGTGGTCGACGCCGTCGCTGCGGCCGCCACCGCGCTCGGTGCCACGCGGGTCGGCCTGCTGGGGACGCGCTACACGATGTCCTCGCGCGCCCTGTACCCGGACCGGATGGCCGTGGTCGGCGTCGACGTGGTCGTGCCCGGGCCGGACGACGCCGACCTGGTGAACCGCGTGATCTACGACGAGCTCGTCCAGGGCCAGGTCCGCGAGGAGTCGCGGCGTGCCTACCTCGACGTCGTCGCCCGCCTCGCGGACGCCGGCGCGCAGGCCGTCGTCCTCGGCTGCACCGAGCTCTCGCTGCTGCTGGACGCCACGACGCCGGCGCCGGTCCCGCTGCTCGACAGCACGTCCCTGCACGTCACAGCCTTGCTCGACGCGGCCCTGGCGCCGCGACCCGTCCTCGAAGAAGAAGGTGCAGCATGAGCCGGCACACCCTCTCCGTGCTCGTCGAGAACAAGCCGGGTGTCCTGACGCGAGTCGCGGGCCTGTTCGCCCGCCGCTCGTTCAACATCCACTCGCTCGCGGTGGGCCCCACCGAGCACCCGGAGATCTCGCGGATCACCGTCGTCGTCGACGTCGCCGAGCTGCCGCTCGAGCAGGTGACGAAGCAGCTCAACAAGCTGATCAACGTCATCAAGATCGTCGAGCTCGAGGCCGACGCGTCCGTCCAGCGCGAGCTGCTGCTCGTCAAGGTCAGGGCCGAGCCTGCGGTGCGCTCGCACGTCCTGGAGGTCGTCACGCTGTTCCGCGCGCACGTCGTCGACGTCGTGCCGGACGCCGTGACCATCGAGGCCACCGGCGGGCCGGGCAAGCTCGAGGCGCTCCTCGCGGCGCTGGAGCCCTTCGGTATCCGCGAGATCGTCCAGTCGGGCACCGTCGCCATCGGCCGCGGCTCCCGCTCCATCACCGACCGAGCGCTGGAACGCGTCAGCCGCTCGGCCTGAGACCCACCACACTGCTGCACGACACCTACGTACCAAGGAGACCCTCCCGTGGCTGAGCTGTTCTACGACGACGACGCCGATCTGTCCCTCATCGCCGGCCGGAAGGTCGCGGTCATCGGCTACGGCAGCCAGGGCCACGCGCACGCGCTCAACCTGCGCGACTCGGGCGTGGACGTCCGCGTCGGCCTGCGCGAGGGCTCGCCGTCGCGTGCCAAGGCCGAGGAGCAGGGCCTGCCGGTCCTGAGCGTCGCCGACGCGGTCAAGGAGGCCGACGTCGTCGTCGTCCTCGCGCCGGACCAGGTCCAGCGGCACATCTACCGCGACGAGATCGCGCCCAACCTGCGCGAGGGTGCGGCCCTGGTCTTCGGGCACGGCTTCAACATCCGCTACGGCTACATCAAGCCCGAGGCCGGCCACGACGTGTTCATGGTCGCGCCCAAGGGCCCGGGTCACCTCGTGCGCCGCGAGTACGAGGGCGGGCGCGGCGTGCCGGTCATCGTCGCCGTCGAGCAGGACGCGTCCGGCCAGGCCTGGGACCTCGCGAAGTCCTACGCCAAGGCCATCGGCGGCCTGCGCGCGGGCGGCATCAAGACGACCTTCACCGAGGAGACGGAGACCGACCTCTTCGGCGAGCAGGCCGTGCTGTGCGGCGGTGCCTCGCAGCTGGTCCAGTACGGCTTCGAGACGCTGACCGAGGCGGGCTACCAGCCCGAGGTCGCGTACTTCGAGGTGCTGCACGAGCTCAAGCTCATCGTCGACCTCATGGTCGAGGGCGGCATCGCCAAGCAGCGCTGGTCCGTGTCGGACACGGCCGAGTACGGCGACTACGTCTCCGGGCCCCGGGTCATCTCGCCCGAGGTGAAGGAGAACATGAAGGCCGTCCTCGCGGACATCCAGAACGGTGCGTTCGCGGAGCGGTTCATCGCCGACCAGGACAAGGGCGGGCCGGAGTTCACCGAGCTGCGGGCCAAGGGCGAGGCGCACCCCATCGAGGCCACCGGGCGCGAGCTGCGCAAGATGTTCTCCTGGATGAAGGACTCGGACTCCGACTACGTCGAGGGTTCCGCCGCCCGCTGACCCGCGCGGCACCGCGAGAGCGGAGCCCCGTGCCCACCGCGGAGCGTCGTGCCCACCCGCGGAGCGTCGTGCGGTGACCGCGGAGCCTCGTGCCGCGACACGCCGGCGTGTCGCGGCACGGCGCTCCGCGCTCGTGGGGTGGTCCGGTGCGGGGTGGTCCGGTCCGGTCCGGTCCGGGTGGGCGGTCCGGTGCGGTCCGGGTCGGTGGATGGCTACAGGTTTGACGAACGTCCCGCGGAGCGGGGCGAGGAGAGAGGTTCGCACGCATGGGACGCAACATCCGGCTCGCCGTCGTCGCGGGTGACGGCATCGGGGTCGAGGTCGTGGAGCAGGGGCTCCGGGTCCTCGACGCCGCGCTCGCGGGACAGGACGTGGACGTCGCCACGACCGAACTGGACCTCGGAGCCCAGCGCTGGCACCGCACGGGGGAGACCCTGACGGACGCGGACCTCGCGACGATCCGGGAGCACGACGCGATCCTCCTCGGCGCGATCGGTGACCCCGGCGTGCCCTCCGGTGTGCTGGAGCGCGGGCTGCTGCTCCGCCTGCGGTTCGAGCTCGACCACTACGTCAACCTGCGGCCGGCGCGTCTGTTCCCCGGGGTGCGCTCGCCGCTCGCCGAGCCGGGCGACGTCGACTTCGTCGTCGTGCGCGAGGGGACCGAGGGGCCGTACGTCGGCAACGGCGGCGCCATCCGCGTCGGGACGCCGGCCGAGGTCGCCAACGAGGTGAGCGTCAACACCCGCTTCGGCGTGGAGCGCGTCGTGCGCGACGCCTTCGCGCGTGCGCAGGCCCGGCCCCGCAAGCACCTCACCCTCGTGCACAAGCACAACGTCCTCGTCCACGCGGGGCACCTGTGGCGCCGCACGGTCGAGGCGGTCAACGCGGAGTTCCCCGACGTCACGACGGACTACCTGCACGTCGACGCGGCGACGATCTTCATGACCACCAAGCCGTCCCGCTTCGACGTGATCGTCACGGACAACCTGTTCGGCGACATCCTCACCGACCAGGCGGCCGCCATCACGGGCGGCATCGGCCTGGCGGCCTCGGGCAACATCAACCCGGACCGCACGACGCCGTCGATGTTCGAGCCCGTGCACGGCTCGGCCCCCGACATCGCCGGTCAGGGCATCGCGGACCCGACCGCCACGGTGCTCAGCGTGAGCATGCTGCTCGCGCACCTCGGGCTCGACGACGCCGCCGCGCGCGTCGAGGCGGCCGTCGCCGCCGACCTGGCCGAGCGCGGCGACCGAGTACGGTCGACGGCCGAGGTCGGGTCCGACCTCGCGGCGCGGGTCGCGGGCTGATCCCTCCGGCCGTCACCACCGGTACCGTCAGACCGAGCCGTCCGGGACGGCGCGGTCACCGCCCTGGTGAAAGGACCGACATGAGCACCACCACCCCCACCTCGGGGACCGCCTCGCACACCTCGGCGGCCGACGCCTTCGAGGTCCGCCCGAGCGACAGCCCGCGCACCGACGCCGAGCGCGCGGCGCTCATGGCGGCCCCGGTCTTCGGCACCGTCTTCACGGACCACATGGCGCGCATCGCGTGGTCGGTGGACGAGGGCTGGCACGACCGGCGCGTGGAGAAGCACGGGCCGCTCCAGCTCGACCCCGCGGCCGCCGTCCTGCACTACGGCCAGGAGGTCTTCGAGGGCCTCAAGGCCTACCGGCACGACGACGGCTCGGTCTGGACCTTCCGGCCCTGGGCCAACGCCGCGCGCATGGCGGCGTCGGCGCACCGCCTGGCGCTGCCCGAGCTGTCCGAGGCCGACTTCCTCGGCTCGATCGAGGCGCTCGTGCGCACCGACGCGGCGTGGGTGCCGTCAGGCGGCGAGACCAGCCTCTACCTGCGGCCCTTCATGTTCGCGTCGGAGACGTTCCTCGGCGTGCGCCCCTCGCGCGAGGTCCAGTACGTCGTCATCGCGTCACCCGTCGGGCCGTACTTCTCGAGCGGCGTGAAGCCGGTCTCGATCTGGGTCGTCCGGGACTACCACCGCGCCGGTCCCGGCGGCACGGGCTTCGCCAAGTGCGGCGGCAACTACGCCGCGAGCCTGCTCCCGCAGCAGGAGGCCTACGAGCACGGCTGCGAGCAGGTGTGCTTCCTCGACGCCGTCACGAACACCGAGCTCGAGGAGCTCGGCGGCATGAACGTGTTCGTGGTCAAGGCCGACGGGTCGGTCGCGACGCCGCCCCTCAACGGCTCGATCCTCGAGGGCGTCACGCGCTCGTCCGTCCTGACGCTGCTCGCCGAGGCGGGGCACGACGTCGCCGAGCGCTCCCTCCCGCTCGCAGAGGTCCGGGACGGGCTCGCGGACGGCAGCATCGCGGAGGTGTTCGCGTGTGGCACCGCCGCGGTGGTGACGCCGATCGGACGGCTGGCGAGCGACGACTTCGACCTCACCGTCGGCGACGGCGGCACCGGACCGGTCACGGCGTCGGTGCGCGCACAGCTGACGGACATCCAGCACGGCCGCGCCGAGGACCGCCACGGCTGGATGCACCGGCTGATCTGAGCGCCGGCGACGGCGTGCGCGGCCAGGACCCGGCCGCGCGCGTCGTGCGCCGCGGCGTGGGCACGCGCTTCCTACGGTGCCGTAGGTATGGCATCATCGGCGCGTGACCAGCCTCACCCTCATCATTGCGTAGCGCGTTCGGCCACCCGCCGAACGCGCAGACCTCCCGTATCCCGGGGGGTCTTTTTGTTGGTCCGGGCACCACCCACCGCCCGGCCCCGCGAACCGCCCCAGCCCCGGCACCATCCACGGCCGGGAGGGCGGCCCGCCGGTCACGCCGCCCACCAGCACCCGTTGCGCCCGCAGCACCGCTCGACGAGAAGAGCCACCGTGGAGAACTTCGACGTCTACGACACGACCCTGCGCGACGGTGCGCAGCAGGAGGGGATGAACCTCTCCGTCGCCGACAAGCTGGCCATCGCGCCGCTGCTCGACGAGCTCGGCGTGGGCTACATCGAGGGCGGCTGGCCGGGGGCCATCCCCAAGGACACCGAGTTCTTCCGGCGCGCGACCACGGAGCTCGAGCTCAAGAACGCCGTCCTGGCGGCCTTCGGCTCGACCCGCAAGGCGGGCACGCGGGCGGCCGACGACCCCCAGGTGCGCGCGCTGCTCGACTCGCAGGCGCCCGTCGTGACGCTCGTGGCCAAGCACGACGTCCGTCACGTCGAGCGGGCGCTGCGCACGACGCCGGAGGAGAACCTCGCGATGATCGGGGACACGGTCGCGTTCCTCGTGGGCGAGGGACGCCGGGTCGTGGTCGACGCCGAGCACTTCTTCGACGGCTACCGGTACGACGCCGGCTACGCGCTCGCCGCGGTGCGGGCGGGCTTCGAGGGGGGCGCCGAGTGCGTGTGCCTGTGCGACACGAACGGCGGCATGCTGCCCGACGGCGTCCACGAGATCGTCACGGCGGTCCGCGCCGAGGTCGACGGCCGCCTCGGGATGCACGCGCACAACGACTCGGGGTGCGCGGTCGCGAACACCCTCGCCGCGGTCCGGGCCGGCGCCGTGCACGTCCAGGGCACGGTCAACGGCTACGGCGAGCGCACGGGCAACGCGGACCTGCTCACCGTCGTCGCGAACCTCGAGCTCAAGGCCGGCCGGCCCGTCCTCGCCGACGCCGGGCTGCGCGACCTCACGCGCATCGCCCACGCCATCAGCGAGATCACCAACATCGCGCCCTTCGCGCGCCAGCCGTACGTCGGCGCGAGTGCCTTCGCGCACAAGGCCGGCCTGCACGCGAGCGCCATCAAGGTCGACCCGGACCTCTACCAGCACATCGAGCCGACGCTGATCGGCAACGACATGCGCATGCTCATCTCCGACATGGCGGGACGCGCCTCGATCGAGCTCAAGGGCCGCGAGCTCGGCTTCGACCTCGCGGGTCAGGGTGAGGTCCTCTCGCGCGTGACCAACCGGGTCAAGGACGCCGAGGCGCAGGGCTACACGTACGACGCGGCCGACGCGTCCTTCGAGCTGCTCCTGCGCGAGGAGATCGACGGTGCGCGCGCGCGCTTCTTCGACACCGAGAGCTGGCGCGTCATCGTCGAGACCGTGCCCGGCAACCCGTCGGAGGCGAACGCCGAGGCCACCGTGAAGCTGCACGTCGGCCCCGAGCGGGTGATCGCGACCGGCGAGGGCAACGGCCCCGTCAACGCGCTCGACCAGGCGCTGCGCAAGGCGCTCACCGGGACCTACCCCGAGATCGGCCGCTTCGAGCTGATCGACTTCAAGGTGCGCATCATGGACACCCAGCACGGCACCGACGCGGTCACGCGCGTGCTCGTCGAGACCATGGACTCGGGCGCGGAGACCACCTGGCGCACGGTCGGCGTCGGCCCGAACCTCGTCGAGGCCTCGTGGGAGGCGCTCGTCGACTCCGTCGTCTACGGCCTGCTCCAGGCGGGGGTCGAGAACCGCGGCTGACGCGCGGGGCGCCGCGGCGCCCCCTGCATGGCGTGCGCGCCGCTCGGCGCTCCACTAGGGTCGGGCGGCGCCGGCCGGCCCCGACCCGAGGAGCGACAGTGACGACGACGGACGACGGGCGCGTCCTGGCACGGGGCGCGGACGACGCGCCGCGTCCCTCGCCGGCCACCCGGGCCTGGCGCTCCGTGCGCGACGACCGCGGTCCCTGGGTCGCCCTGCTCGCCGGCGTGGTCGCGGGCGTCGTCGGGTGGCGCCTGGGGGTGACAGGGCTCTACCTCGGCGGCCTCGTCGTCACCGCCCTGGCCCTGGCGGTCGTCGTCGGCTCGAAGGACCGCGCGCGCGTCGGGCTCCTCGCGGCGGCGGCCGTCGTGGCCGGGGGCATCGCGGGACCGTGGCTCGGGATCCGCCTGGCCTACGCCGGGGCGGGGGTCGAGGTGAGCGGGGTGGAGTCGTACGCCGAGTACGTCGGCCACCTGGGGGACGTCGCCGTGCTCGCCCAGTCGTCGCAGCTCGTCGGGCTCGGCGGCGACGGCGACGCCGTCTGGGTCGCGGACGAGCCCGACCGGCGCCTGGTCTGGACCGTGGGGGAGGACCGGGTCCTGGTCCGCACCGGCGAGGAGCTCCGTGCGCGGGACGCGCAGGGTGCGGAGGTGTGGTCGGTCCCGTGGACGAAAAACCGGTTCCGGCCCGTCGCCGTCGCGGACGGCGTCCTGGTCGTGGAGTCGTGCGATCACGTGAGCCTCGCGGAGGGCATGTGCAGCTGGACGGGCCTCCGGGTCGCCGACGGGCGGACCGCGTGGGAGACGAGCGCTCCCGCCGGGGGCGCCCGGTGGGTGGCGTCGTTCGACGACCTGGCCTCGTCCGCGCCCGGCCTGCCGCCCACGTCCATCGTCGCGACGGGCACGGAGGCAGGGGGCGTGGCGCTGCTCGACGGGGCCACCGGCCGCACGCTCGGGGAGCTGGCGCCAGGACGCGAGGTCGTGCTCGTCGGCGACGCCGCCCTGCTGGTCACCACCGAGGGGGACTGCTCCGTCGAGCTCGTACGGGACGGGGCCACGGCCTGGACGACGCCGTTCGACTGCGAGCTCTGGCGCCCGTCCGAGCACCTCACCTTCCCGGCCGGCACGCTCGTGGGGAGCACGTTCTGGTTCGAGTCCTGGGACGACGGCGCGGGCAGGCTCGTCGTCGACCTCGAGGACGGGGCCGTCCGCACGGAGGCGTACGCGTTCACCAGCGGGACGTTCCCGTACGGCGACTTCGGCCCCGACGACCTCCCGGTGAACGTCCTCGCGGACGGCGTGGTCCTCGAGGTCACGGCCGGCGCCGTGATCGGCCGGACGCCCGAGGGCGAGGAGCGGTGGCGCGTGGGCATCCGGTCGCAGGACCTGCGCTCGCTCCAGGCCTCGGCGGACGTCGTCGTGCTGTCCCGCTACCCGCAGCCGCTGCTGCTCCACGAGTGGTTCGCGCGCGAGGACCGCTCGCGGGTCGTCGTGGACGTGCTGGACGCCCGGACCGGCGCGCTGCTCGCCGGCGTGCGGCAGGAGGCCTACCCGTGGAGCCCGACGATCGTGGGGGACCGCGTCCTGATGGAGGTCGACGGCGCGAACGAGCGGGGCGGCCTGCGCCTGGTCGGTGGCTGACCCGCTCGCCGTCGCGCTCAGCGCAGCGGCGTGTGCGCGGGCTCGACCCGCTCGCCGTCGCGCACCGGGCCCGGCGGCGTGCCGTCGCCGAAGGGGCGTCCGCCCAGCGCCTCGCGCCCGTGCGGGGTCAGCCAGCCCGTGAGGTCCGGGCCCGCGGGCACGATCCCCGTGGGGTTGATGTCCGTGTGCACCACGTAGTAGTGCCGCTTGATCTGCTCGAAGTCCACCGTGTCCCCGAAGCCGGGCGTCTGGAACAGGTCCCGCGCGTAGGCCCAGAGCGCCGGCATCTCCGTGAGCTTGTTCCGGTTCGCCTTGAAGTGCCCGTGGTAGACCGCGTCGAACCGCACGAGCGTCGTGAACAGGCGCACGTCGGCCTCGGTGATCGAGTCGCCGACCAGGTACCGGCGGTCGGTGAGGCGCTCCTCGAGCCAGTCCATCCCGGCCCACAGGCGCG
Source organism: Actinotalea sp. JY-7885 (assembly GCF_014525465.1). Taxonomy (NCBI): domain Bacteria; kingdom Bacillati; phylum Actinomycetota; class Actinomycetes; order Micrococcales; family Cellulomonadaceae; genus Actinotalea; species Actinotalea sp. JY-7885. The sequence continues at coordinate 11,945 of NZ_JACEXH010000014.1, forward strand.
CGTAGGCGTCGTCGTACGCCTCCTGCGAGCCCGCGAAGCCGCACCGGTAGACGCCGTTGTTGACCTCGGTGAAGACGCGCTGCGCGACCTCGTCGATCTCGGCGCGCAGTCGCTCCGGGTACAGGTCCGGCGCTCCGTCCCGGTGGTGCGCGGTCCACTGCGTCGACAGGTCCAGGGTGATCTGCGCGAAGTCGTTCGTCACGACCGCGCCGCTCGGCACGTCGACGATCGCGGGCACCGTGATGCCGCGGGGGTACTCCGGGTCGCGTGCGAAGAACGCCTCCTGCAGGCGCTCGATGCCGAGCACCGGGTCGCGGCCGCCCGGGTCGAGGTCGAACGTCCAGGAGCGCTCGTCGTGCGTGGGTCCCGGCAGACCGAGGGAGAGGGCGTCCTCCAGGCCGAGCAGGCGGCGCACGATGATCGCGCGGTTGGCCCACGGGCACGCGCGGGCCGCGATCAGGCGGTAGCGACCTGGCTCGACGGGCCAGCCGTCGCGCGCGTCGGTCGTGATGCGGTCGGTGAGGTACCGGGTGTCCCGCTGGTAGTCGCTGCCCTTGACCGCGTACCGGCCCCCCTGGGAGTGCTCGGGTCGCTCGTCGTCGTTCACGGGTGCTCCGTCCGCCAGATCGTTAAGGCTTCAACGATCCTATCCGCCCCTGGCGAACGAGGCCCGGCAGGCGCGTGACGCGCCGCGGACGCGACCTAAGGTGATCGGATGCGCGGAGAGTACAAGGTGCCCGGTGGGAAGCTCGTGGCCGTCGACGTCGAGGTCGACGACGGCCGGATCAGCCGGGCGGCGGTGAGCGGGGACTTCTTCCTCGAGCCGGACTCGGCGCTCGAGTCGATCGACGGCGCGCTGCTCGGGATGCCCGAGACGGCCTCGGTCGCGCAGCTCACGCACGTGGTCGAGAGCGTCCTGGGCGACGACGTCACGATGGTCGGCTTCAGCGCGGACGCCGTGGCCGTCGCCGTGCGCCGTGCGCTGGGGCACGCGTCACGCTGGGAGGACCACGAGTTCGAGGTCGTCCACGAGGGCCCCGAGCAGCCCGCGATGCACATGGCGCTCGACCAGGTCCTCGCCGAGGAGGTGGGCGAGGGTCGACGTCGGCCGACCCTGCGGATCTGGGAGTGGGGAGCGCCCGCGGTCGTCATCGGCTCGTTCCAGTCGCTGCGCAACGAGGTCGACCCCGAGGGGGCCGAGCGCCATGGCATCACCGTCGTGCGTCGGATCTCGGGCGGCGGCGCGATGTTCATCGAGCCGGGCAACACGATCACCTACTCCCTCACCGTCCCCGGCTCGCTCGTCGAAGGGCTGAGCTTCGAGCGCTCCTACGCGTTCCTGGACGACTGGGTGCTGGGCGCCCTGCACGACCTCGGCATCGACGCCACCTACGTGCCGCTCAACGACATCGCGTCGCCCGCGGGCAAGATCGCGGGCGCGGCGCAGAAGCGCATGGCCAACGGCGCCGTGCTGCACCACGTGACGATGGCCTACGACATCGACGCCTCGAAGATGACCGAGGTGCTCCGCATCGGCCGGGAGAAGATGTCGGACAAGGGCACCAAGAGCGCCAACAAGCGCGTGGACCCGCTGCGCTCGCAGACCGGCATGGCCCGCGCCGACGTCATCGAGGCGTTCAAGGAGCACTTCCGCAGCCGCTACGCGACGGTCGACGGCGCCGTGACGCCGGCCGAGCGGGCCCGGGCCGAGGAGCTGGCCCGCACCAAGTTCTCGACGCAGGAGTGGACGGCGCGCGTGCCGTGAGCCCCGGGCCCGGCACCTGCCGGGCCCGTGTCACCCCGCCAGGTGGCCCCACTCCTCGGCCAGGTCCTCCCAGCGGCCGGTCGCGGCCACGCGGCCCTCGTCGAGCACGACGACCCGGTCCGCGCGCTCGAGCGCCGAGCGCTTCGAGCTCGCACCCACGACCGTGACGCCTCGGCGGTGCAGCGCGTCCCAGACCTCGAGCTCGGTGCGGGCGTCCAGCGCGGAGGAGACGTCGTCGGCGACGAGCAGCTCTGCCTCGGTGGCCAGCGCCCGCGCCAGGGCGAGGCGCTGCACCTGCCCGCCGGAGAGGCGTACGCCCCGGTGGCCCACGAGCGCGCCGTGGCCCCCCGCGTCCTCGACGTCGCGGCGCAGCCGGGCGTCGTCGACCGAGGCCTCCACCCCACGGGCGTGGTCCAGGCTGATGTTGTCCGCGAACGTGCCCGAGAGCACGCGCGGCACCTGGCCGACGTAGGCGACCTGGCCCGGGCGCAGGAACAGCTGCGGGTCGTCCACCTCGGCGTCGTTCCAGCGGATGCTGCCCTCGTGGTCCACGAGGCCCGCGAGCGCCGCGAGCAGGCTCGACTTGCCGGCGCCGACCCGGCCCGTGACGAGCACCAGCTCACCCGCCTCGATCGTGAGGTCGACCCCTGACACACCGACGGTGCCGTCGTCGTGCACGGCGTCCAGACCGGCCAGGGTGAGCCGGCGCAGCGGGACCCGCGGCGCGGGCAGCGGCGCGGGTGCGGCCCCGTGGACCAGGTCGACCCCGGGCGGCACCGCGACGAGGTCGGAGCGGCCGGCGAGGGCGCCGGTGGCCTGGAGCCAGCGCCGTGCCACGGGCGCCTCGGTGACCGCCGCCCCCGCGACGGTGCCGAACCAGCCCGAACCGGTGACCGTCGTGCTCACGAGCAGCGCGGTCGCCAGGTCCCACACCCCGGTCAGGTACGCGGCCCATGCGGCGACGATCCCGAGCTGGACGAGGACGGCGGGCACGCCCTCGAGCAGCGAGCGGACCCGCAGCTCCCGGACCGACGCGGTGACCCGGCGTGCGTCGACCCGCTCCAGGTAGGCCCGGACCGCCGGTGTCGCGGCCGCGAGCTTGACGGCGCGGGCCCCGTCGAGCGCCGAGACCAGGGTCCGCCCGAACCGGGCGCGCTCGTCACCGGCGACCCGTGCCGAGCGTCCCGCGACGGGTGCGCCCAGCGCGGACACCAGCGCCGAGACCGCGAGCACCGCCGCGAGCACGGCGCCCGCGAGGAGGCTGCGCCCGGCCACGCACGTGGCCACCACGAGCAGGGTGCCGTTGACCACGTCCACCCAGCGGTCGGCGTAGAGCACGAGCCGTTCGCTGTCGAGAGCGCGGGCGGTGACCTCCCCGGGCGGGGTCCGGGCGAGGCGCTCCTGGCTGGTCTGGCCGACAAGCACCGCGAGCCGCATCCGCAGCGTCACCGCCGACCACCACAACGGGTAGACCCGGAACGCGAACGCCACCACGAGCGGCGCCAGCAGCAGGCTCGCGCTGAGCCCGGCAGCCTCCGCCCACGGCGTTCCCCCCTGGGTGAGGCCCTCGACCAGGCGGCCCCACAGCCACCCGGTGACCACGCCGTAGGCGCCCACCAGCGAGCCCACCAGGAACGCGACCGCACCGGCCGCACCCCATCGCGGGTAGGCGGCGACCAGGCGCAGGACGGTGCGCGCGAGCCGTGGGGTCGGCGCCTGGGGGACGGGGCGTGGGTCGCGGCGCACACCCCGCGCGGGCAGCGGGGCGCTGGTCGTCACGGTGACGGTCTCCCCGCTCGAGGCGAGCAGGTCCCGGAACGGGCCGGGCTCGGCGGCCACGACCTCCCGCGGGCCGTGCTGGACCACCCGGCCGCCGTCGAGCACGGCGACGGCGTCGCACCGACGCGTCGTCGAGAGCCGGTGGGCGATGACCACGCCGGTGCGTCCGGCCAGGAGCCGCTCGGACGCGCGGGTGACGCGGTGCTCGGTCTGCGGGTCCATGCGGGCGGTCGCCTCGTCGAGCACCACGACGCCGACGTCACGGACCAGGAGCCGGGCGAAGGCCACGAGCTGCTCCTCGCCGGCCGAGAGCGTCGTGCCCCCGGTGCCCAGGCGCGTGTCGACGCCGTCGGGCAAGGAGGCCACCCAGTCCTCGAGCCCGAGCGCCGCGAGGGCAGCGAGCACGCGCTCGCGCGGGACGTCCTCGAACAGGGTCACGTTCTCGGTCAGGGTCGCCGCGAGGATCTCGGTGCGCTGGGTGACGACGCCCACCGCGCGGCGCAGGCCGTCCAGGTCGGTCGTCGTGACGTCCTGCCCGCCGACCAGCACCGTCCCGGGCGGCGGCTCGACGGCGCGTGAGAGCAGCTTGGCGAGCGTGGACTTGCCCGCCCCGGTGCGCCCGACGAGCGCGCACGTCGTGCCCGCGGGCACGGTGAGGTCCACGTCCTGCAGGGCGAAGCCGCCCGGGTAGGTGAAGGTCAGCCCCCGGATCTCGAGCGCGAGCGGGCCGGCGGGGACGGGTGCCCCCTCGGCGTGCTCCGCCGGGGCCTCGAGGAGCGAGCCCACGCGCTGCAACGCGCCGAGCCCGGCCTGCAGCTCGGGCAGGTGGTGGCTGACCTGGTTGAGCTGCCCCACGAACGTGGTCACCAGCAGCCACAGGGTCACCAGGGCCGCGACGTCGAGTCGTCCGCCCGAGACCAGCGCCACGCCCGCGACGGCGAGGCCTGCCAGCAGGGCGTGCAGGAGCAGGCCGGTGCGCATCGTCACGGCCACCGACGCCCGGCAGGTGGCGGTGACCCGTGAGAGCACGGCGCTGGCGCGCTCGGCGTACTGCCGCACGACGTGCGCCTGGCCGAGCGAGGAGCGCACGTCGTCGCGTCCGGTCACGGCCTCCTCGAGCTGGGCCGAGTGGTCGGACCAGGCGACCTCCTCGGCGAGCTTGCGGCGTGCGAGCTCGGGCGTGAGCCGGCGTGCCACCAGCACCACGAGCGCCGCGACGAGCGGGAAGGCGACCCATGCCGGCCACCAGGTGAGCCCGGCGACCACCCACGCGAGGACCGAGCGCAGCAGCGAACGGCCCATCGCCCAGCCGGTGCGGCTCAGCGTGACCCCGAGCTGGCGGGGGTCGTCGTCGACCCGGTCCATGAGCTCGCCCACGGCCTGCTCCTCGAGCACCGGCAGCGGCTGGCCGAGGGCGGCCCCCAGCAGGTCGGCGCGCAGGCGTCCCTCGGCGCGGCCGACAACGGCTGCGAAGAGGGTGCGCCCCCAGGTGTCCAGGACCGTCGCGGTGAGCAGCAGGACCGCGAGCCCCAGGACGAGCGTCGAGGTGGGGGACTCGGCGAGCCGTCCGGCCACGACGGAGGCCAGCGTCTCCCCGACGGCGGCCACGACCGCCAGCACGAGGGAGGCGGTGGAGGCCGGTCCGGCGAGCCGGCGCCAGGTCAGGGGCGCGGGGCCGGGCCGGTCGTGGCTGCGCGCACCCGCCCCGGCCGCCTCCCGGCCGGGGGTGTCCGTCCCGGTCGACGTCTGCCCCGCTGTCGTCACCTGCGCTGCCACCTGCACGCTCCACTGGTCCCGCCACCCGTGCGGTCACGAGGGCCCTCCACGCTAGCGGTGGGCACCCACACCGGTCGCAGCGATATCGGAGACGCTCCGGGGTGGGCGGGGGCGCGGGTGGGCGGCTGCGCGCGCCGGGTGCGTGGCCGCGTCGTGCTCAGGCGTGGGGGCGCTCGCCGAACACGGCCGTGCCGAGGCGCACGATGGTCGCGCCGTGGGCGACCGCGGCCTCGAGGTCGCCGCTCATGCCCATGGACAGCCCGCCGGCCTCCGCGGTGCCCGGGGCGCTGGACGCCACCAGCGCATCGCGCAGCTCCCGCAGCTGCGCGAAGCCCGCCGCGACCCGGCCGACGTCGCGCGAGTGCGCGCCGATCGTCATCAGGCCGGTGAGCCGCAGCCGGGGGAGCGCGGCGACGGCGACGGCGAGGTCCAGCGCGCGATCGGGCGCGACGCCGGCCTTGGTCGGCTCCGCGGAGACGTTGACCTGCACCATGACGTCCAGGTCCCGGTCCAGCACCTCGCACCGCCGCGACAGCCGCTCGGCGAGCCCGAGGTCGTCGACGCTCTGCACGCCGTCGGCGTAGCGCAGGGCGAGGTTGACCTTGTTGCTCTGCAGGCGGCCGATGACGTGCAGCGTCGGGCGCAGGTCGCCCAGGGCGGGTGCCTTCGCGACGAGCTCCTGGACCTTGTTCTCGCCGAGCAGGTCGGCGCCCGCGAGCACCGCCTCGCGCACGACGTCGGCCGGCATAGTCTTGGTCGCGAGGAGCACCCGCACGTCGGCGGGGTCGCGGCCGGCGGCCCGCGCGGCATCCGCCACGCGATCACGGACGACGGCGAGGCGCTGGGCGACGGGGTGCGGCACAGCGTGACCCTACCGAGGCCGTGACGACCGGCCGGCGACGGGAAGCCTCAGGGGCGGGACCAGGGAGGTCCCGGATGTCATGGCGGCGGCGGATAGGGCACGGTGGACCCGTGCGCACGCTCCTGAACCTCATCTGGCTCGTCTTCGCCGGCTTCTGGCTCGCCGTCGGCTACGCCGTAGCGGGCGTCATCTGCTGCGTCCTCATCGTGACGATCCCGTTCGGCATCGCCTCGTTCCGGATCGCCGGCTACGCGCTGTGGCCGTTCGGCCGCGCGGTCGTGGACCGGCGGGACGCGGGCGTCATGTCCGCCCTGGGCAACGTCATCTGGGTGGTCGTGGCCGGCATCTGGCTGGCGATCGGCCACGTCCTGACGGCGATCCCGCTCTTCGTGTCGATCATCGGCATCCCGATGGGCATCGCGAACCTCAAGATGATCCCGGTCTCCCTCATGCCGCTGGGCAAGGAGATCGTCGAGACCGACCGGCCCTTCGGCTCCCGCTGAGGGCGCGGGTCAGTCGCGCGCGATCGGCGCGAGGACGGCGTCCGTGAGCCGCACGAGGTCGGCGGGCGCGAGCTCGACGTCGAGCCCGCGGCGCCCGCCCGAGACGAAGACGGTGTCGAACAGCTCGACCGTCTCGTCGACGACGGTCGGGTGGGCCGTCCTCTGGCCGAGCGGCGAGATGCCACCGACGACGTAGCCCGTGGCGCGCTCGGCGGCCGGCTTCTCGGCCATGACCGCCTTCTTGCCGCCCACGGCGGCGGCGAGGGCCTTGAGGTCGAGGCGGCCCGTCACGGGGACGACGGCGACGGTGAGCTCGCCGTCCACCTCGGCCATGAGCGTCTTGAAGACGCGCTCGGGCTCGACGCCGAGCGCCTGCGCGGCCTCGAGGCCGTACCCGACGTCGGACGCCGGGTCGTGCTCGTACGGGTGCGCGGTGTGCGGCACGCCCGCCGCCGCCAGCGCGACGAGCGCGGGCGTGCCGGTCGGCGCGTGCTTCTTGGCCACCTCCGCAGCGTACCGAGGTGCCCCGACGTCACCGGTCCCGCGGTGCGGTGGACGGCGGGCCGAACACGGCGTGGACCCCGCGTGAGAACAGCACCGAGTCGGGCGGGCGCGGGCCGACGGGGAGGGCGCACGCGTCGACCAGCGACGCGTCGAGGGCGAGCAGCTCCGCGTCCTGCAGCGGCCACGGCTCGTGCCGGTTGCGCAGGTAGAGCGTGCGGCCCAGGCGCTCGCTGTGCAGCGCCCACCGGGCGGTGAGGAAGGCGTCCAGCGGGTCGCCCGCCGGCCGGGGCGCGCCGGGCCGCACGACGACGCGGGCGCTCGCCGCGGGCGACCGCGGCCACCGCCGGCGCGAGGTGTAGGTCAGCACCCCGTCGCGCTCGACGACGCGCATCCGGGCCCAGGCGTAGGGCAGCCCCGCCGTCCACCGGGCGCCGAGGACGAAGCCGAGGCGGGCCGCCTCCATCGTCCGGAACACCACGCCGCGCCGCCCGCGCACGTCCACGCAGTACAGGCGGACGTTCGTCTCCGCGAAGGCGCCGAGCCACGGCACCGCCGGCCCGCGCGCGAGGCCGCCGCCGGAGGTGCGGAAGGGCACCAGGCCGAGCCAGCTCGAGCCGTCGTGGACGTCGGGCACCGTGCCCGGCGGCAGGAGCGGTGCGACGTCGGCCGGGTCCACCCGCCAGTGCACGAACGTCAGGTCGAGCCATGCCTGGCGCATCAGCGCCGGGCCGGGCAGCGGCGGGGGCGTCACGGACACGGCCTCGACCCGCGCCCTCGCCATCACGCCTCCCTCAGAGCCGGCCGGCGGCGGTGATCGTGAGCGCGACCTCGCCGCGCTCGTCGCTCGCGGCCAGGTCGACGACAGCGTCGATGCGCCAGTCGTGGTCGCCCGCCGGGTCGTCCAGCAGCTGGCGGACCTCCCACCGCGTCGCCCCCTCGGTGAGGAGCAGCAGCGCCGGGCCGCGCGCGGCCGGACCCGTGCCCACGTCGTCGTGCTCGTCGAAGTAGGGGTCCAGCGCGTCGCGCCACCGCTCGGCGGTCCACCGCTCGCCGTCGGCGTCGACGTCGCCCAGCGCGCCGAGCGCCTCCCAGCGCTCCCGTGCGACGAGCTCGACCCGCCGGAACAGGGCGTTGCGCACGAGCACGCGCAGCGCACGGACGTTGCCCGTCAGGGCCGGGGGAGCGACCTCGGTCGGCGCCGCGCCCTCGGCCTCGACCGCGGCGGGGTTGCTCAGGCGCTCCCACTCGTCGAGCAGGCTCGAGTCCGTGCCGCGCACGAGGGCCCCGAGCCACTCCACCAGGTCCTCGAGCTGCTCGTCGCGGCGCTCGGCCGGCACGGTCTGCCGCACGGCGCGGTAGGCGTCGGCGAGGTAGCGCAGCAGCACGCCCTCGGTGCGCTCGAGCCCGTAGACGGACACGTACTCCGTGAAGGTCATGGCGCGCTCGGCCATGTCCCGCACCACCGACTTGGGGGAGATCTCGTGGTCCGCGACCCACGGGTTGGTCTGCCGGTAGATCGCGAAGGTCGCCTCGAGCACCTCGGCGAGCGGCTTGGGGTAGCTGACGTCCTCGAGCGCCGCCATGCGCTCGTCGTAGTCGTAGCCCTCGGCCTTCATCGCGCCGATCGCCTCCCCGCGGGCCTTGCGCTCCTGCGCCATGAGCACCTGGCGGGGGTCGTCGAGCGTGGACTCGATGACGGACAGGACGTCGAGGGCGTAGGTGGGCGACTCGCGGTCCAGGACGTCGAGCGCGGCGTAGGCGAACGGCGACAGCGCCTGGTTGAGCGCGAAGTCCGGCGGGACGTCGACCGTGAGCCGCACGGTGCGGCGCCCGTCCGGCAGGGTGACGCGCTCGACGACGCCCGCCGCGCGCAGCGAGCGGTAGACGGCGACCGCCTGGCGCACGTGCCGGCCCTTGGCCGCCTCGGGCTCGTGGTTCTCGCGCAGCAGGCGCGTCATGGCCGCGACCGGGTCCCCGCGCCGCGCCAGGACGTTGAGCACCATCGCGTGGGTCACGGTGAAGCTCGAGGTCAGCGGCTCGGGGTCGGCGTCGCGCAGCCGCTCGAACGTCTTGTCCGTCCAGTTGACGGCGCCCTCGGGCGCCTTCTTCCGCACGATCTTCTTGAGCTTCTTCGGGTCGTCCCCGGCCTTGGCCAGCAGCTTGCGGTTCTCGATGACGTGCTCCGGCGCCATGACCAGCACCTCGCCGAGCGTGTCGTACCCGGCGCGGCCGGCGCGGCCCGCGATCTGGTGGAACTCCCGCGCGCTGAGGTGCCGCATCCGGGTGCCGTCGTACTTGACGAGCGACGTGAGCACCACGGTCCGGATCGGGACGTTGATGCCGACGCCGAGGGTGTCGGTGCCGCACACGACCGTAAGCAGGCCCTGCTGCGTGAGCCGCTCCACCACCCGCCGGTAGCGCGGCAGCATGCCCGCGTGGTGCACGCCCACGCCGTGCCGCAGGAGCCGGGACAGCGTCTTGCCGAAGCCCGTGCCGAAGCGGAAGTCGCCCAGCTCGGCCGCGATCGCGTCGCGCTGCGCGCGGGACGCCACGGTGGTGGAGAGCAGCGCCTGCGCCTGCTCGGCGGCCGCGGCCTGCGTGAAGTGCACGAGGTAGACGGGCGCGCGCCGGGTCGTGACGAGCTCCTCCACGACCTCGTGCAGCGGCTCCACGACGTAGGAGAACGTCAGCGGCACCGGCCGCTCGCTGCTCGTCACGGCGGCCACCGGCGTGCCCGTGCGCCGCTCGAGGTCGTCGACGAAGAAGCTGACGTCACCCAGGGTGGCGGACATGAGCAGGAACTGCGTGCGGGGCAGCTCGAGCAGGGGCACCTGCCACGCCCACCCGCGCTGCGGGTCGGCGTAGAAGTGGAACTCGTCCATGACGACCTGCCCGACGGCGTCGTCGCCCGGGACGGCCGGGTCGTCGTCGGGCAGCGCGTCGGCGAGCGGGTCGCCGGTGCGCTCGCCGCCGGTGCGCAGCGCGATGTTGGCGAGGATCTCCGCGGTGCAGCAGATGATCGGCGCGCCGGGGTTCACGCTGCTGTCGCCGGTCATCATGCCGACGTTCTCGGCGCCGAAGGCCGCCACGAGCGCGAAGAACTTCTCGCTCACCAGGGCCTTGAGCGGCGCCGTGTAGAAGGTGCGGCGCCCCTGGGCGAGGGCGACGAAGTGCGCCGCCATGGCGACGAGCGACTTCCCCGAGCCCGTCGGCGTCGCGAGGATCACGTGCGAGCCGGTGACCAGCTCGAGCACGGCCTCCTGCTGGGCCGGGTAGAGCTCGAAGCCGTGGTCCTCCGCCCAGCCGGTGAACGCCTCGTAGAGCGCGTCCGGGTCGGCGTCGGCGGGCAGGCGGTCCACCAGGCGCGGCGGGCTGACGGCGGGCGCCTCAAGCGCGGTGTGGCTCACCCGTCCATCGTCGCAGGCGCGCGGCGCACCGGTGCGCGTGGCCTCAGGGCCCGAGCACGTCCGCGCACACGGCCACGAGCCGGGACCGCAGGACGGCGGCCCGCTCGGCGAGCTCGCGCTGGGCCGCGACGTAGGTCCGCTTGCCCTCGGGCGTCTCGATGGGGACGGCCGAGTGGCCGAGCGAGGAGACGTCGTACGGCGACGCGCGCATGTCCAGGACCCGGATCTCCGCCGCGAGCCCGAAGCAGTCCAGGAGGAGCTCGCCCGGGACGGCCGGGCCGAGCTTGAGCGCCCACTTGAGGCAGTCCATGTTGACGTGCAGGCAGCCGGGCTGGTCGAGGTCGACCTGGGTCTCGCGCGTCGGTCGCAGCTCGTTGCGGGGGACCGCCTCGGGCGTGAAGAAGCGGAAGGCGTCGATGTGCGAGCAGCGCACCGGGTGCTGCTCGACCACGGCGTCCGTGCCGGACGCGCCGAGGCGCAGGGGCAGCCCGTGGCGCCGCTCCTGGTCGGGCTGCCGGTAGACCATCGCCCACTCGTGCAGGCCGAGGCAGCCGGTGTAGACCGGTCGCCCGGCCGTCGCCGCGAGGAGGCGGTGGACGTAGCGCACGGTGTCCCCGCGCTCGGCGAGCCAGGCGCGCACGTCGAGGCGGACGACGCCGTCCGTGGTCGCGTACCAGCGCCACGTCGCGTGCGGCGGCGCCTCGCCGGCCGTCTCGAGGCCCACGCCGGCGCCCGGGTGCCACCGCCGCAGCCGGGCGGGCGTCACGCCGTAGTAGTCGTAGAGGAAGTCCTCGACGGCGTCCTTCGTGCCCGCGGCGCGGCGGGCGCGCCGGGCCGCGGTCAGCGCGTCGGCGCGGTCGGCGTGGGCTCGTGCGAGGCCGTCCCAGGCCTCGCGCGCCAGCACGGTCGGTGTGGTCGTGAGCACGGCTCCAGCGTAGGTGGCGGCCGTGGCGCCGCGCCCCGGCCTTGCGCGCCGGTCCACGCTCGCCTGGGATGGGTGCCATGACGGACCTCGCCCTGCTCCTCGACGACATCCGCGGCACCGACCAGCGGCTCCTCGCTGCCGTGGACCAGCTCACCGACGACGACGTCCGCGCCCCGTCGCGCCTGCCGGGCTGGACGCGCGGCCACGTGCTGGCCCACCTGGTCGGCGTCGCCGGCGGAGCGGCCCGCCAGCTCGAGCACGCCGTCGCCGGGACGGAGCGCGTCGACTTCTACGACGGCGGCCGCGCCGGGCGCGACGCCGCGATCGAGCTCGGCGCGCGGGCCGGTGCCGGCGAGCATCGCGAGCAGCTGCGCGCGGCGCTCGAGCGCCTCGAGACGGCGCTCGCGGCCGTCGGGCCGGACGTGCTGGACGTCACCACCGGGTACCGCGACCGGCCCGTCAGCGCCGTCCTGACGATGTGGTGGCGCGAGGCCGAGGTGCACGCCGTCGACCTTGACCTGCCCGGGCTGACCACCGCGGCGTGGACCACGGGCCTGCGCGCGCACCTGGTGGACTACCTCGCGGACCGCGTCCCCGACGGCGTCCGGCTCGACCTCGCGGCGACGGACCGGCCCGCCGAGCGCCGCACGGTCGGCGCTGCCGACGGCGCGGTGGTCACCGTCCGCGGGACGGCCGACGACCTCGTGCTCTGGCTCGCCGGGCGTGAGCCCGCCGGTCCTGTCGCGGCCGAGCGGGACGGCGTCGCCGTGCCGCTGCCCGAGCTCCGGCCGTGGCCCTGAGCGCGCCTAGGGTGTGCGCATGCCCAGCGCGCCGCCGCCCCTGACCGTCGTCGAGATGTGGACCGACGGTGCGTGCAAGGGCAACCCCGGACCGGGCGGCTGGGGCGCCTGGATGCGTTCGGGCGAGCGGGAGCGCGAGCTGTGCGGCGGCGAGCCGGAGACGACGAACAACCGCATGGAGCTCACCGCGGTCATCGAGGGCCTGCGCGCGCTCACCCGCCGGTGCGCCGTGACGCTGCACGTGGACTCCACCTACGTCATGCACGGCATGACGCGCTGGCTGCCGGGCTGGAAGCGCAACGGCTGGATGACCGGGTCGAGGACGCCGGTGAAGAACAAGGACCTGTGGCAGGCCCTGGACGAGGAGGTCCGCGGCCACGACGTGACGTGGGTCTGGGTCAAGGGCCACGCCGGCGACCCGGGGAACGAGCGCGCCGACGCGCTCGCGAACCGCGGGGTCGACGTCGGCCTGGCGTCGGTCCCGCGCTGACGGGCCCCACGGCCGCCATCCGAGACGGGACGTCCCGAAACTTGATACACCGGCGCGGGTGCGGGTGAATGGACGGCGTGAGCGCCGACGTGTACACCCATGGTCACCACGAGAGCGTGCTGCGGTCGCACCGCTGGCGGACCGTCGAGAACTCGGCGGCCTACCTCGTGCCGGCCCTCGGCGCCGGGCAGAGCGTGCTGGACGTCGGCTGCGGCCCGGGCACCGTGACGATCGACCTCGCGCGGCGCGTGGCCCCGGGGCGCGTCGTCGGCGTCGACACGTCGGCCGCCGTCATCGAGCTCGCGCGCGAGGCGGCGGGGGACCTGCCCAACGTGGAGTTCCGCACCGGCGACGCCATGGCCCTCCCGTTCGACGACGACGCGTTCGACGTCGTGCACGCGCACCAGGTGCTCCAGCACCTGTCCGACCCCGTCAGCGCCCTGCGCGAGATGCGCCGCGTGACGCGCCCGGGAGGCGTGGTCGCCGTGCGCGACGCCGACTACTCCGCCATGACCTGGTACCCGCTGAGCGCCGGCCTCGACGAGTGGCTCGCGCTCTACCACGAGGTCACCGACGCCAACCGGACCGAGGCGGACGCCGGCCGCCGGCTCCTGTCCTGGGCGCACGCGTCCGGCTTCGCCCCCGAGCTGGTGACGAGCGGCGCCGACGCGTGGTGCTACTCGAGCCCGGAGGAGCGCGTGTGGTGGTCCGGCGTCTGGGCCGAGCGCGTGACGGCCTCGGCGTTCGCCGAGCAGGCGGTGGCCTACGGCCTCGCGGACGACGTCGCCCTGGAGGTCCTCGCCGACGCGTGGCGCGCCTGGGGTGAGGCCGAGGACGGCTGGTTCGCCGTGCTCCACGGCTGGGTCCTGGCGCGCGTCCCGTCGTAGGCGCTCACCGGGGTGCGCCCGTCACAACGGGCGGTGGGGGCGGGGGCGGCGTGCCGGCCGGGACGCCCACGAGCCTGCGTCCCGCGGGCACGAGGGTGTCGGCGACGACGGTGGACCACTCGTGGAGCAGACGTTCGAGCGGGCCGCGGCCGAGCGTCGCGCGCCAGGCCCACGTCGTCGCGAGCGTGACGAGGACGAAGGCCGCGAGAGTCACGTTGCTCGCGTTCCACACCACGCCGTCACCGAGGACGGCGATCGCGACGAGCTGGGCGCAGTACGCGGTGAGCGCGAGCGCACCGGTCGCCGCGAGCGGCGCCGCGAGGCGGGAGCCGTACCGGGAGACCACCAGGCAGCCGGCGAGCAGGAGGAGCGAGACGCCGATGTTGCCGACGACCTCGGGCGCCGAGTTGGCGTGCGGCTCGACGGCGAGCAGCGCGCGGCGCACGGTGTGCTGCGGCGCGATCCGCGCCGAGCCGAGCGCGCCGACGCCGTACCCGACCACCGCCGCGGCGAGGCCCGTGAGGGCCAGGCGCGGGGCGGCGCCGTCGGCGGCGAGGTCCGTGCGGCCGAGCGCCACGCCGACGAGCAGGTACGCCATCCACACGACGGCGGGGTAGTGGGCGCCGACGAGCACGTCGAGCGGTTGCGGGGTCCCGAGCACGAACGACGTCGCGGTCGCCGCGCGCGCGTAGACCCAGACCACCGGCCCGAGGACGACGAGGAGGCCCGCGACGGCGAGCAGCGTCCGGCGGCGCCACCCGAGCGCGAGCGAGACCAGCGCGAACATCACCGCGTACGTCGGCAGGATCACCGCGACCGGCGTGCCCAGGGCGATCATGACCGCGCCCAGGGGCCACAGCAGCAGGGCGCGGGCCAGGACGCGGACCACGGCGTGCCGTCGGCGCGCGCCGACGTGCGGGCGCGGGCCGCCGCTCAGGAGCGCTGCCGAGACGCCCGCCAGGAGCGCGAAGGTGGCGGCCGAGCGTCCGTCGGCGACGCCCAGCCAGCCCGACGCCGACCACCACGGGCCCTCGGCGTCGCCCACGTGCGCCGCGAACATGCCCAGGACCGCGAGGCCCCGCAGGAGGTCGACCGCGACGATGCGCTGCACAGCGAGAGCGTAGGCCCCGCGGCTAGGGTGGCGCCGTGCGCATCGCGAGGTTCACGACCGGCGGGGATCCCCGCTACGCCCTGGTCGACGGCGAGGCGGGCTCCGAGGAGCTCGTCGTCATCTCCGGCGACCCCATCTACATGCCGGTGCAGCCCACCGGCGAGCGCGTGCCGCTGTCGCGCGACGACGTGCGGCTGCTCGCGCCGGTCATCCCCAGGTCGAAGATCATCGGAGTCGGGCGCAACTACGCCGAGCACGCCGCCGAGATGGGCAACGACGTCCCCACGTCCCCGCTGCTGTTCCTCAAGCCGAACACCAGCGTGGTCGGGCCCGACGACCCGATCGTGCTGCCGCCGTGGTCGCAGGAGATCCACCACGAGGCCGAGCTGGCCGTCGTGATCGGCAAGGTGACCAAGGACGTCACGCCCGAGCGCGCGCTGGACCAGGTCTTCGGCTTCACCGTGGCCAACGACGTCACCGCGCGTGACGCCCAGCGCACCGACGGGCAGTGGGCGCGCGCCAAGGGCTTCGACTCCTCGTGCCCGCTCGGGCCGTGGATCGTCCCAGGGCTCGACGTCGACGACCTCGCCGTGCGCGCGCGGGTCAACGGCGAGACGCGGCAGGACGGGCGCACGTCGCAGCTGATCTTCGACGTCGCGACGCTCGTGTCGTACGTGTCCGAGGCGTTCACGCTGCTGCCCGGCGACGTCATCCTCACCGGCACCCCGGCCGGTGTGGGACCGGTCGTGCACGGCGACGTGGTCGAGGTCGAGGTCGAGGAGATCGGCGTCCTGCGCAACCCGGTCGTCCGCCGGGACTGAGCCGCCGCTACGGCGACGGGGCCAGGTCGATCGCGACCTGGTCACCGAGGCGGACGAACCCGACGCTCTCCGCCACGCGCGCCGACGCGACGTTGTCCACGCGGCAACGCCACTGCGGCACCAGGCCGGCGCCGAGGGCGTGCAGCGTGGCCGCGGCGGCCGCCTGAGCGCCGAGACCTCGGCCGCGGGAGCCGTCGGCGACCGCGACGCCGAGGTGGGCCAGGGCGCTGCCCCAGGTCTCGTAGCCCGCCGCGGCGGCGGGCGCCCCCGTGTCAGCGTGAACCACGCACCGCGTGCTCATGCGGGCCAGCCCGCTCTCCTCCACCTCGGCCGCGGAGCACCGGCAGAGGACCGCCGCGATCTCGGCCCCGGTGGCTGCCCGAGCGGTGCCCTCCCCGCCCCGCGACACCGTGCCGCGATCGGCGAAGGACAGTGAGGCGGCCCCGAGCAGGCTCGGCCGCGCGGGCTCCAACGCGCCGAGCAGGGCGGCGACGTCGAGCAGCTGCGGCGACTCCAGGTGCCGCAGGAGGGAGAGGGCACCCTCGGGCGCCGCGACCGCGATCGTCCCGCGGAGCCGGACCACCACCGCTGCGGTCAGGTCGGGCCGCTCGATGAACACCGGTCCGGCCGTCTCGAGTGTCCGAGGCGTGGTCCGCAGCCGCCCGGCCCACACCTGCCGCACGACCGCCTCGGTGGAGGACGTCACGTCGCGTGTCACCCCGAGGAGTCTGGCAGCCGTCGCGGGCTCGTGGCCTGCCGGCGACGGCGTCAGAACGGCGGCGGAGGTTCTGGCTCCTCCGGCCCCCAGGCCTCCGACTCGCCCGGGACCGCCTGCAGGTGGATCCAGCCGTCCTCGGGCGGCGGGTGCTCCGGCGGACGGCGGTACATGTGACCCGTCGGCGACGTCCACACCGTGCCGCCGGCCGCGACGGTGCCGCCGGCCGCGACGGTGCCGCCCGCCGCGACCGTGCCGCTCGCCGCTGAGCCTGTGGCGGCGGGCACGCTCGCTCCCGCGCCGGGATCCGTCGCGTCCTCGCGGCGGACCTGCCACCCGCCGTGGGTCTTCGCCCGGTGGTGGTGGCGGCAGAGGGCCTGCAGGTTCTCGATCCTCGTCTGGTCGTCCGGACCCGCCGGGTCGTAGGGCTCGACGTGGTCGACGTCGCACCGCTCCGCGGGCATGCGGCAGCCGATGAACGTGCAGGTCCGGTCCCGTTCGACCACGGCGTCGCGCAGCGACGTCGTCGGCCGGTACCGGCGGGACGACCGGGCGAGCGGTTCACCACTGCCCGCCCGGACCAGGAGCGGCTCCCACGTCGAGCCCGCCGCGATCCGCCGCGCGAGACCGCCGGGGACGACGCCGTAGCCGTCGAGGACCGCCGGCGCGTCCGTGAGGCCGAGCAGCGACTCCGCGGTCGCGGTGATGGTCAGGTGAGGCCGCCTGCCCTGCCGCGTCCGCAGCGGCGTCCCGGCCGGGTGCGTGCCGGCGTCGAGCCAGCGGGTGGCGAGGTCGACGAGCGCGTCGGCGCGGCGCTGGTCGAGCGTCCGCCGGTCCTCGTCACGGTCCTGCTGCTCTGCCAGGACGGTCAGGGTCGTGTGGAGGGCCACTGCGTCGGGCGCGGGGAGGAAGGCGCTGACCCATGCCATCGCGTCGGGGGCGGGGAGCAGCTCGACCCGCCGTTCCTCGCACGCGCGGCGGTGCCTGACCACGGCGGCGTCGGGGTCGCGCAGCAGCTCCATCCGCCGGAGCGCGGCCCGCAGCCGCGGCACCGTCGAGGTGACGGCCGTGGGCATCAGGTGCTCCGCGAGGTCGCGGGCGACGTCGTCCGGCAGGCGGCCCAGCTCGTCAGCGAGCAGCGCGGCGCGCCGGACGTCGACGTCCCCGCGGTCCAGCGCGTCCGCCACGGCGGGCAGGCGCTCGAGCCCGAGGGCGAACCCCACCGTGGCCTGCGCGACGGCACGGGTCGTGCACAGCCGCGCGGCGACCTCGTCGCCCAGGTGGTCGGCCCGCTCGCCGACGCGGCGGCGCGCGAGCTCCGCCAGCACGCGAGCCTGGCGACCCGACGCCCACGACACCACTCGTTCCCACGCCGCGACGGCCTCGACGAGCGCGGCGTCGTCGAGGTCGGCGGGCTCGAGCGCGGCGACGTCGGCGGCGAGCTCCGGACCGGGCGCCGCCGCCATCAGCGCGGCGGCGAGCGGGTGCC
>NZ_JACEXH010000152.1:0-7866 GCF_014525465.1 Actinotalea sp. JY-7885
GCGGCGGCCGCCGCGACGGCCTCGACGCGCCTCACCGCCGCCCGACGCCGGCCCACCCGCGGCGGCCAGGCGGCGCTCGAGCGCGACCAGGAGGTGCACCGCCAGACCGCGCGCCTGAAGGCGCTGAGCCGCGCCGGCCTCGAGGCGTGCCTCGGCCGCATGGTGCGGGCCGACGGTACGACGGTCTACGTCGGGCGGCTCGGGCTCACCGACGACGGCGGCCGGCGCCTGCTGGTGGACTGGCGCTCCCCGGCCGCGGAACCGTTCTTCGGCGCCACCCACGCCGACCCGCACGGGCTCGTCAGCCGCCGCCGGTACCGGTGGACCGCCGGCCGGGTCACGGACTACTGGGACGAGGTGTTCACCCCCGAGGGCCTCGAGGGCCACGCCGCCCTCGACGACCAGTCGGCGTTCGTCGCGAGCCTCGGTGCCAGCCGATCGGCCCGGATGCGCGACGTGCTCGGGACCATCCAGGCCGACCAGGACGCGATCATCCGGGCGGGGTCCCGGGGCGCCCTCGTGGTCGACGGCGGCCCGGGTACGGGCAAGACGGTCGTCGCCCTGCACCGCACCGCGTACCTGCTCCACTCCGACCCGCGCCTGGGCCACCGGCGCGGCGGGGTGCTGGTCGTCGGCCCGCACGAGCCGTACCTGGCGTACGTGGGGGACGTGCTGCCGAGCCTCGGCGAGGAGGGGGTGCGCACCTGCACCCTGCGCGACCTCGTCCCCGAGGGGGCCGGCGCGCTCGAGGAGACGGACCCGCGGGTCGCGCTGCTCAAGGCCTCCGCGCGGATGGTCGACGCGATCGAGCCGGCGGTCCGCTTCTCCGAGCGTCCGCCGGCGTCCGGCATGACCGTCGAGACGCCGTGGGGGGACGTCCGCCTCGTCCCCGACGACTGGGACGAGGCCTTCGCTGCGGTGGACCCCGGCACCTCGCACAACGAGGCCCGCGAGGACATCTGGGCGGCGCTGCTCGACCTCCTGGTGGACCGGCTCGACGGCCTCGACGAGGAGGTCCCGGCCGACGAGCTGCGCCGCGCCCTCGCACGGCACCGCCCGCTGCGGCGGGCCCTCGACCGTGCGTGGCCGGCGATCGACGCTCCCGACCTGGTCGCCGACCTCTGGTCCGTGCCCGCCTACCTGCGCCTGTGCGCGCCGTGGCTCACTCCGGAGGAGGTCCGCCTCCTGCAGCGCGCCGAGCCGCACGCCTGGACCGTCGCCGACCTGCCCCTGCTCGACGCGGCGCGGGATCGGCTGGGCGACCCCGAGGCCGCACGCCGCCGGCGACGGCACGAGGCGCAGATCGCGTCCGAGCGCGAGCGCCGGGCCGACGTCGTCGACGACCTCATCGCGTCCGACGACTCGGAGCTGCTGGTCATGTCGATGCTGCGGGGCGAGGACCTGAGCGACGCGCTGGTGGCCGACGCCCAGGCGCCCGTGGATCCCGGCTCGACCACGGGCCCGTTCGCGCACGTCGTCGTCGACGAGGCGCAGGAGCTCACGGACGCGCAGTGGCGGATGGTCCTGCGCCGGTGCCCGTCGCGGAGCCTGACGGTGGTCGGCGACCGGGCCCAGGCCCGGCAGGGCTTCCCCGAGCCCTGGCAGGAGCGGCTGCGCCGGGTCGGGCTCGACGACGTCACCGTCGCGTCCCTGAGCCTGAACTACCGCACGCCGGCCGAGGTCATGGCCGAGGCGGAGCCGGTGATCCGCGCCGCGGTCCCGGACGCGAACGTCCCGGCGTCGGTCCGGAGCACGGGTGTCCCCGTGCGTCACGGGACCATCGCCGAGCTCGAGGACGTCCTCGACGCGTGGCTCGCGGAGCACCCCGAGGGCACGGCGTGCGTCATCGGCGCGCCCGCACCGTCCGGGTCGGACCGGGTCCGGTCGCTGACCCCGCTGCTCGCCAAGGGCCTCGAGGTCGACCTCGTCGTGCTCGTGGACCCGGAGGCGTTCGGCGACGGGATCCAGGGCGCCGTCGACCGCTACGTCGCCATGACCCGCGCGACGCAGCAGCTCGTCGTGCTGCGGGGCGCCTCGGGCGCCGGGGTCGCGCGGCGCCGCGCCGCGACCTGGCCCGCGGTTCAGAGCTGGTAGACCTGGTACTCGCACCGCACGTCGACGCGCCGCTCCGCGGGCACCTCCTGCGCGTCGGGCGTCCGCGCCCCGAGCTCGCCGTGCACCTCCACGTCGACGCGGGCCGACGTGCCGGCCAGGTCCCGCAGCACCCGGGCCACCGCGTCGGCGCGCTTGCGGGCGAGCTCCTGGTTCTGCTGCACGGTGCCGGTCGTCGACGCCCGGCCGGTGAGGCGGACGGGCTGCACGCCGCGACGGATCTCCGCCTGCACGGCGCCCGGGAGCCCGGTGTACCAGGTGTGCAGGTGGCGGATCTTCTCCTGGGTGAGGGCGAAGCTCCCCGACGGGTCGAAGTGCACGGTCGTCGCCTGCACGGCGGTCGTGGGCCGCGGGACGGGGCCCCCACCCGAGTACGTCAGCGCGCCATGGCGGACCCAGCTCTGCGAGGAGGCGACCTGCAGCCCGGTGAGGTTGCCCGCGGCGTCGACGACGAACCGTCCGGTGAAGCTCTCGTCGCCGCTGCCGACGGGGTCCCACCGGCCGCCGATCGTGAAGGCCACCGCGGACACCGGCTCGTTCGCCGCGGTGTAGGCGGACGGGGTGAAGGAGACCGAGAAGCTCGACGAGACCAGCGTGCTCGAGCTGCCGCGGTCCTCCGACACCGCGACCCGCCGCACGTTGAAGCCGTCGTACTCGAGCGCCACGTCGAACCAGAAGGTCTGGGTGTCGATGCCGACCCTCGGGTGGTGCGCGGTGATCGGGAACCGGAACGAGCGACGCTGGATCGCCAGGCCCGTCGGGCTCGGGTTGTGCACGTACGTCGCGGGCGTGGAGGTCACGGAGAACGAGCCGTTGAACACGTGCTGCTGGAGCCGGTCGAACACCCCGAGCCCGAGCTCCGCCGCCGGGATCAGCACGCCCGCGAGCGCGATGAACCCGACCTCCGGCGAGGCGCCGTCGTCGGGCTCGAGGTGCTCCGTGAGGTGCGCCGGCCCAGGCTCCCAGCCACCCGTGTCGGACCCGTCCGGGTCGGGCGCCTCCGCGGTGCCCGGTCCGGTGACCCGGACGAGCGCCTCCAGGAGCGCGGGCATCGCCTCGAGGAGCGGCGGGACGACGCGCAGCGCGGCGACGGCCGCCCCGGTCGGGGGTCGGGCCTCGGCACCCTCACCGACGAGCCACGCGGCGGCGGCGTCGGAGGACTCGCCGTCCGGGGGCCACGCGCTCGCGTCCTCGGTGGACTCGCCGTCGGTCAGCCACGCGACCGCGGCGTCCTCGGAGTACCCGGTCAGCAGGTCGTCGTCCATCGTCCCTCACCTCGTCCGTCCGTCGTCGGTCGCCGGGCCACCGGCCGGCGTCACCGGCGTCCCGGGGCGTGCGGCCAACGCCGCCAGCGCGGCGTCGACGTCGAGAAGGCCGCGTCCGACGCGGTCGGTCCCCAGCGGGCAGGGACGCGCGGTCGAGCGCAGCAGGTCCCCCACCTCCGCCGCGGCCAGGGGCCGCCCCGCGGCCTCGAACAGCACGGCGACCGCGGCACTGACGTGCGGGGCGGCCATGCTCGTCCCGGTCATGGTCGTGGTGCCGTCCCGCTCCCGGCGCCCGTTGAGCAGCACGGCCGAGCGCGCGGCGGTGATCGCCACGCCGGGCGCGGCGAGGTCGGGCTTCGGGTGCAGGTCCCGGGCCGGACCGGCGCTGCTGAACGCACCGGGGACCGGCACCGGCGCCCGGTGGTCGTACGCCGCGACCGCGAGGGTGCGCCTGCCGTTGCACAGGGTGTTGGTGGTGAAGAGCGGGTCCGGGTCGGTGAAGCGGCTCTGGCGGCCGCGGTGCACCCGCTCGATCCAGCCGTGGACCTCACCGTCCTGCACCCGGTCCGGCAGGAGGCGCACCCGCCAGGTCCCGGCGGGCGCCCCGGGCCACAGGAACAGGTCGACCACGCCGTCCCCGGTGGCGGGGTCCGCCCGCCGGTGGAAGCCGGAGACCACCACGCGCCCGTCGTCGCGCAGCACGCGCGCCTCCCCCGCCGCGAGCCGCACGACGGCGCCACCCGGCGCCAGGAGCTCGACCGTGACCTCGTCGGCGGCCGGGTACCAGATCTCGAGCTCGGCGTCGTCGACCAGGGGAGCCTCGACGTGCCATCCCCACGTGACCGGGACGCCCTCCCGCAGCTGGGCGCTGGTGTGCTGGCCCGTCGCGTAGTAGTTGCCGGCCGAGCAGACGATCTGCCGGCCCGGGACCTCGAGCATCGTGTCGAGCGCCCGCACGACCAGCGGCGACGCGTCGTGCGGGCCACCGCAGCGCCCCAGGCTCATGTTGAGCACGACCGGCCGGTCCCCCGCCGTCCGGAAGACCCAGTCGACGCCCTCGAGGATGCGGACGGAGTCGCCGAGCGTGTCGTGCGGGGCGGTGTCGTCACCGCGCAGGTGCACGGCCAGGATCGCCGCGTCGGGCGCCAGGCCCCGCGGCGCTCCCGAGCGCCCCGTGCCGCACGCGATCCCCAGGGTGTGGGTGCCGTGGGTGCCCTGCCCGAACGGGTCGACGTCGGCGGGGTCGTACCCGAGCGCCGCATACGGGTCGGGCGTCGCGAGCGCGGCGTCGAGGGCCGCCGCGTCCAGCACGCGGCCGTACCCGTAGGCGGCCGGGCTCAGGGGCGTGCGACCGCCCCGCTGGTCCCACAGGGCCAGGAACCGGCTGCGCCCGTCGGCGTCGAGCAGGTCGACGTGCGCCGGGTCGAACCCCCAGTCGAGCATCCCGACGACGACGCCACGCCCGGTCCACGGGCGGTCGGCCGCGGCGGGCTCCCGGGCGTCGCGGTCGCCGGGCCGGTCCGCGACCGTGGCACCGGGCACGGTGACGGCGTCGTGGGGCAGGTACCGATGGGTGCGCTTGAGGCTCAGCACGTCGGGGTGCCGGCGCAGGGCCGGCAGCGCCGCCACGTCGGTGCGGCCGGTCACCACCGTCCCGGCCCGCACCACGACGTCCAGACCCGGGACCTCGACCTGCGCCCCGCGGAGCCGCGCGATGACGCCGACGCGGCGACGGCGCACCACCGGCTCCCGCTCCGCCTCCTCCAGCAGGAGCTGGCGCAGGTGGGGGTCGAGATCGAGGTCGAGGCCCGGGCCGCCCATGATCGCCTGCCTCTCCCCGGCCTCAGGCCTTGCTCCCGCCGGCACCTCCACCCTGCGGTGGCGACGTCGCGCCCTTCGCGCCGGACGACGCGCCCCCGGCCGGCTTGCCGTCGCCGTCCGCGTCCAGCGCCGCCTGGATGACCGCGGCCGCTCGCTGCAGCTCGGCCCGCGAGACGCCCGAGAGCGAGGAGGTCGCGAGGATGTCCGGGTCGGCGGCCACGACCTGCCGGGCGAGCGGGATGTGCGCGAGGTCCTCCGCGGTGAGGACGGCGCCCTTGTCGACGGCGGTGGTCAGGACCGCGGTGACCGCGGTGACCGCCTCCGCGCTCGCGAGCGCGCCCTCGCGCCGCGCCACGCCGTCGGCGGAGACGACCGCGAGCGCGCCGGCCTGCGCGGCCGGCAGGCCCGCGACCGCGGGCAGGACGATCGGCATGAGGCGCCGACGCCGGTTCTTGGGCACGGACATCAGCGCCACGAACGGCAGCACGTTGCTCATGTCAGAACCCCCCGGACATGGCCATCGCCATCATCATCATGGTCATCGAGCTGTCACCGCCGGAGCCGCCGGACGGCATCATCATGAACAGCAGCGGCAGCATGCTGTTGTCGTCGCCGTCGGCGTTCTTGGGCACGCTCGTGTCCGCGCCCCCGGCCGCGTGGGTATGGGCCTCGAACCGGGTGGTGAGCTGCTGCTGCTGCATCAGTCCCATGACCATGCTCATCATCTGCTGCTGCTGCTGGTCCGCCTTGATCTTGCGCAGGGCGGCCTGCGTCTCGAAGCGCAGCTTGCGCAGCGCGGCCTGCTGCTCCGTGCGCTGCTTGGCGATCGCGCCCTGGGTCTCGCCGACGACCGTGCCGACGCGGGCGCCGAGCGTCGTCAGGTCCTTCTGCAGGGTGTTGATCCGCGTCGAGTCCGCGTTGATCACCGCCTGGAGGCGCCCGACGGCGGCGTTGAACTCGTCCTTGTGGACCATCGGCGTCTGGAGCTGGACCTGCGCCTGCCCGCGCGGCGTCTGCACCGTCGCGCTGTTGACGCCGCGCGAGGGCGCCACGGACACGCGGGGTGCCGCCGGACGGGCGGGCGGCGTCAGCGCGTTGCCCACGGCCTTGATCCCGGCCCCGATGGGGTCCAGGAACCCGAGCTGCGGGACGAGGGCGCCGAGGCCGGGGATGAACTCGGCCCCCTCGTCCCAGTCCGGCAGGGTCTCGGACTCGTCGAACATCTCCGACTCGTCCAGAAGGTCGTCGAGTGCGGTCATCTCTGTCTCCTCGGTTGGCCGTGCCGGTGGGCGCTAGACCCACTCGTCGGTGCCAGCGGCGGGTGCCGCTGCCTGGTCCTGCGGTGGCGGTGCGGGGTCGAGGCGGGCGAGCGCGGGCGCGATCCACGCCGCGAGCTGGGGGTCGGGCCGGAAGTGGCCGGGAGAACCCGCCCCGGCACAGGTGCTGCACGTCGGGTCGGTCCCCCAGCAGCGCTGGCAGCAGCCCAGACGCGCCGCGAGCTGACGGAGGAGCTGCACGGCCGCGTCGCGCTGGCCGCGGACGACCGCGAGCCGGCCGGCGACGCGCTCGAGGACGGCGCCCACGTCCTCGTCGCCCGGGGGGTCGTCGGGCCCGCTCACGTCGGCAACGGCGCCCGCCGCCCCATCGCGTCCGGTCCGTTCGGCGAGGAGCGCGGCCCAGTCGCGGCGCCGCAGGGCGTCGAGCTGGCCCTCGGTGAGGCCGGCGCGCTGCGCGGCCAGCTGGAGGACGAGGTCCCGGTCGGCGGGCATCAGAAGGTCCCTTCGTCGAGCCATCGGTGCACGACCTCCGCACCGACCTCGAAGTGCACGGTGTCCTGGGGGCGCAGTGCGGCGCCCCAGAAGATGCCGAAGCGGCCGAGCACCTCGTGCAGCGTGAGGAACGCCTGCTGGACGAGGCCGTCGCTGCGGATCTCGACGTGACCGTCCACCGTCACGTCGAGCGCGAGGCCGAGCGCGTGGTTGCTCAGCAGGTCCGGGCGCCCCCGGACGTGGCGGACGCACAGCATGCCGTTCGAGCCGAGCCGGGAGTGGACCTCCGGGTGCTCGCGCTCGAGCGCGCGGAACGCCTCGGCGAACAGCGCCACGGCCGCACGGTGGCCCCTGACCCGCGCCCCGCCGACCTGGCCGGTGGCCATCCGCGACGCCCAGGGCGTCGACGTGATCGCGCGGCACTCGTGCGAGACGAGCTCGCGCGGCCGGCCGAACCGGGCGACCAGGAGACTGGTCGGGCACGGGCTGACGCCGACGTTCAGCGCGGTGGCGGGGGGCACGGCGACGAGCCGGGCGGCCGTGGGCCCGGCGGCCGCCGGGGGCGGTCCCCGCCCGCCCGTGGTGCCCTCCGACGCGTCGTCGGACGAGCCTTCGGAGACGTCGTGGACGGACGCGTGGCCGGACGTGCGCCCGGACATGGCCTCCGGCGCGTGCCGCCCCCCGGTCCCGGACGTCCGCTCGGACACCAGCCACTCCCGGGCCTCCGGCCGGCTCACGAGGTCCGCGATCCGCGGCAGGAGGGCGGCGAGCTGCTGGAGCAGGTCGAGCGCTCCCGCGGGCGCCGGACCTGTCGTCGGGGGCCCTCCGCTCGGCGGCGGAGCTGCCGGGGCGCCGGGTGCGGCGGCGGGACGCGGCGCCGTGACCGGCGCACCGAGGGC
>NZ_JACEXH010000153.1:0-7853 GCF_014525465.1 Actinotalea sp. JY-7885
TCGGGCGACCGCTCACGTCCGCGGCGGAGTTCGACGCGCTCGTCGCGCAGGCGGGCGCCGCGCTGCGCGACGACGACGCCAAGACCGCGACCCGCCGGGCCTTCGCCGAGGCGATGGCCGAGCGCAAGGAGGCGCGCGCCGAGCTGGCGGCGCTGCGCGAGGAGCGGGCCGAGGTCGCGCGCCGTACCGACAACATCCCGGGCGACCTGCACGCGGCGCGCGAGGCCCTGGCGCGCGCCGCGGGCCTGGAGCCGCAGGACCTGCCCTTCGTGGCCGAGCTCGTCGAGGTCCGTACCGAGCACGAGCCCTGGCGGGACGCGTTCAACCTCGCCCTCGGTGGCTTCGCCACGCTGCTGCTCATCGACGTGGCGCACCTGCGCGCGTTCCGCGCCGCGGTCGACGCCGTGCCCGTCGCGCGGCGCGTGCGCTTCGAGGGCGTCCCGACGGGGATGGGTGACGACGTCGCGCTGGACCCGCGCACGCTGCCCGGGCGGCTCGACGTGCGCCCCGGCCCGTTCAGCGGGTGGCTCCGGGGGGAGCTCGCGAGCAGGTTCGCGTACGTCTGCGTCGACACCCCCGGGGAGCTCGCGCAGCACGCCAAGGCGCTGACGCGCGCCGGCCAGGTCTCCGAGGGGCGGCGGGGCGCGCACGGCGGCCGCGGCCGCACCAACGTGCTGGGCTTCACGAACACCCGCCGGCTCGAGCACCTCGACCGGCAGGACGCGCACGCGCAGGAGCGCCTCCGGCTCGCCGACGCCGAGGTCGTCGCCGCCGAGCAGCGGCTCGACCGGCTCGAGGTCCAGCGCGACGCCTACGTGCAGCTCGGCGAGCTCACCTGGGAGCAGGTCGACGTCGTCGGGGCCGAGGCCGAGGTGGTGCGGTGGCAGCGGGTCATCGACGACGTCACGTCGGGCAGCCCCGAGGTGGCCCGCCTCCAGCGGCGGGTGGCGGAGCTCGAGACGCGCATCCGCGCCCTCACCGAGGAGCTCGGCCGGGTCAAGGGCGCCGCCGACGAGCTCGAGGGGCGCTGGACCGCGACGACCGACGAGGTCGACGTCGCGCAGCGTGCGCTCGACGCGGCGCGCTCGGCCGGGACGACCGTCGACGAGGAGCAGGGCGCCTACCTCGAGCGGCTGCTCGGCGCGACGGGGGAGCCGGCCGGTGCCGCGGCGCGACCGGCCGGACCCGTCGAGGCGCTGCGGCGGTTCGACGAGACGCTCGCCCGCGCGGCGGGCCTGCTCCGCGGGGACCGCGAGGCGGCCCAGCAGATGCTGGTCGCGGCCCGCGACGCCCTGCGGCGGACGTTCGAGACGTTCGTCGAGCGGTGGCCCGACCCGAACCTGGGCACCGACCCCGAGGACTCGTACGGCGACTTCGCGCGGCTCCTCGCCGACCTCGAGGCCGACGGCCTGCACGGGCTCGAGGCCGAGTGGCGTCGGAGCCTGCTGCGGCTGTCCGGCAACGACCTGGCGGACCTGCACAACGGGCTCGCCCGCTCCGTGCGCGAGATCAAGGAGCGCATCCGGCCGGTCAACGACATCCTCGCGAACCTGCCCTTCGCGGACGACGACCACCGGCTGCGGATCGACGCGCGCGACGTCCAGTCCACCGTGGTGGCGCGCTTCCGCGCGGAGCTGCGGGACCTGCGCGAGGTCCTCGCGACCGACGCGACCGACGCCGAGCGCGAGCGGCGGTACCTCCGGATGGCCAAGGTGGTCGACCGCATCCGGCGGACGGCGCCCGACTTCGCCGAGCTCGTCGACGTCCGGCGGCACGTGCGCCTCAGCGCGGAGAAGGTGGACCTCGAGGGCCGCCACGTGGCGCTGTACGACCACATCGGCGAGAAGTCCGGCGGGGAGTCCCAGGAGCTCGTCGCGTTCATCGTCGGCGCGGCCCTGCGCTACCAGCTCGGCGACGCCGGCGCGGACCGCCCGCGCTACGCCCCGGTGTTCCTCGACGAGGCGCTGATCAAGGCGGACGCACGGTTCACCGGCCGGGCCATCGGTGCGTGGCGCGGCCTGGGCTTCCAGCTCGTGATCGGGGCGCCGAACGACAAGTTCGGTGCGCTCGAGCCGCACGTCGACCTCAAGTACGTGGTGCTCAAGGACGCGTCCGGCCGGTCGCGGACGAAGCCGATCGCCGGGGTCCCGGATGGTGCCGCGCCGGCCTGACGCCGGTGTGACGACCGCGACCGACGACCGGGCGGCGGGTCCGGGCGCGGCGCTATATACGGCGGGTATACATCGTGCGTATAGTCGTCGGCATGTCCGTCGGCCACACCCTGCTCGGGTTGCTCCAGTCCGGTCCCTGTCACGGTTACGACCTCAAGCGCTCGTACGACGAGCGCTTCGGGCACGGCCGGCCCCTCGCGTACGGGCAGGTGTACTCCACGCTCGCGCGCCTGCTGAAGCACGGCCTCGTGGAGGTCGAGCCCGAGCCGGGGGAAGGGCCGGACCGCAAGCGGTACGCGATCACCGACGCGGGCGTCAGCGACGTGGGGGCGTGGCTCGCGGAGCCGGAGAAGCCGGAGCCGTACCTGCAGAGCACCCTGTACACGAAGGTGGTCCTCGCCCTCCTGACCGGACGCGACGCGACGGAGGTGCTCGACACCCAGCGCGCCGAGCACCTGCGGCTCATGCGCGAGCTCACGCGCCGCAAGACCGACGGCGACCTCGCCGACCAGCTGGTCTGCGACCACGCCCTGTTCCACCTCGAGGCCGACCTGCGGTGGCTCGAGCTCACCGCGGCCCGGCTCGACCAGCTCGCCGGCACCGTCCGGCCGAGGCGGACCCCGTGACCGCCGACCGCGCCCCGCTCCTGGTCGCCGAGGAGCTGCGCCTGGCCTACGGGCCCACCGAGGCGCTGTCCTCGGCCTCCGTCCGCCTCCACGCGGGAGAGGTCCTCGCGCTGATGGGGCCGTCGGGGTCGGGCAAGTCGACGCTGCTGCACTGCCTCGCCGGCATCCTGCGGCCGGACTCTGGCCGGGTGTCCTACGACGGCCGCGACCTGGCCGCGATGTCCGACGCGGAGCGCAGCGCCCTGCGCCGCTCGGAGTTCGGGTTCGTGTTCCAGTTCGGCCAGCTCGTGCCCGAGCTCAGCTGCCTGGAGAACGTCGCCCTGCCTCTGCGCCTCGCCGGTGCGAGCCGCCGCGACGCGCACCGGACCGCCCTGGAGTGGCTGGTCCGCCTGGAGGTCGCCGACGTCGCCGCCAAGCGACCGGGGCAGGCGTCCGGCGGCCAGGGCCAGCGGGTCGCCGTGGCGCGCGCGCTCGTCACCCGGCCCCGCGTGGTCTTCGCCGACGAGCCGACGGGCGCGCTCGACTCGCTCAACGGCGAACGCGTCATGCAGCTCCTCGTCGCGGCGGCCCGGGACACGGGCGCCGCCGTCGTCCTGGTCACGCACGAGGCGCGGGTCGCGGCGTACTCCGACCGCGAGGCCGTCGTCCGCGACGGACGAGTGCGCGAGCAGGAGTACGCGCGGTGACGACGACGGCGCCGCCGCCGACCACGACGGGGTCGCGTCCCGCGAGGCGCCGGCCCGCCCCGGTCCGGTGGGCGCAGGAGCTCGGCCTCGGGCTGCGGCTGAGCACGGGCGGCGACCGCTCGGGCTGGGCACGCCTCGCGCTCATCGCGGGCGGCATCGGCCTGGGGGTGCTGGCGCTGCTCCTGGCTGCGTCGGTGCCGTCCGTCCTGGCGGCGAGGGACGCGCGCTTCGACGCCCGAGCCATCGACTGGACCGGCGACCAGGGCCCGGCACGGGACGACACGCTCCTCGTGGCAGCGGCGTTCTCCGACTTCCGCGACGACATGATCATGGTCGTCCTGGTGCAGGCGGAGGGCCCGGCGGCGCCGGCGCCGCCGGGCGTGGAGCGGCTGCCCGGGCCGGGCGAGATCGTGGTCTCGCCCGCGCTCGCGCGCCTGCTCGGGTCGCCGGACGGTGCGCTGCTCGAGGGCCGCTGGGGCGAGGAGGTCGTGGGCACCATCGGGCCCGCGGGGCTCGCGGGCCCGGACGAGTACCTCGCCTACGCCGGGACGGACGTCCTCGAGCCCGCCCTGAGCTCACGCATCGACACCTGGGGGAGCACCTCCCGCGGCGCCGGCACCCGCGACGTCCTGCTCGTGCTGCTGGGCGCGGTCCTGCTCGCCGTCCTGCTCGTCCCGGTCCTGATCTTCGTGGCGACCGCCGTCCGGTTCGGCGGCGAGGCCCGCGACCGCAGGCTCGCGGCGCTGCGGCTCGTCGGCGCGGACGCCGCCATGACGCGCCGAGTCGCCGCCGGCGAGACGCTGGGCGGCGCGCTCGCCGGCCTGGTGGTCGGCGGCGCCCTGTACGCCCTCGTGCGCGGCGCCGTGCCGGGCCTCGTGCCGCGCTCCCTCGGCTTCTTCCCCGGTGACCTGCGGCCGGACGTCGGCCTGGCGACGCTCGTCGTCGTGCTCGTCCCGGTCCTCGCCGTCGTGGCCACCCAGGCGGCGCTCCGGCGGGTCGTGGTCGAGCCGCTCGGCGTCGTGCGCCACGCCGCCGAGCGGCGGCGCCGCCTGTGGTGGCGGCCCGTGCTGCCGCTGGTGGGCCTGGTGCTGCTGCAGCCCCTGAGGTCCGGCCCTCCCGTCACGTCCGCAGCCCAGGTCTCGGTCGCCGCCGGCCTCGTCGTGCTGCTGCTCGGCGTGGCCTTCCTGCTGCCGTGGCTGGTCGAGGCGACCGTGCGCCGGTCGGGCGCCGGTCCCGTCGCCTGGGAGCTCGCGATGCGGCGCCTCCAGCTCGAGAGCGGCACGGCCGTGCGCGCCGTCTCGGGCGTCGTCGTCGCGGTCACCGGGCTCATCGCGCTGCAGGGCATGACCGCCGCGATCGAGCACGAGTACGCGGCGGACACCGCTCGGGTCGACAGGCACTTCGACGCCCGGGTCACCGACTACCTCGTGGCCGGCGAGGACGACCCGGCCGCGCGGTGGCGGGACGTCCTCGCCGGCTCGCCGGGCGTGGCGGAGGTCGACGTCGTGAGCACCGTGGCGGTGGTGGCCGGCGGGTCGGCCGGCACCGCGCACGTGGGCTCCTGCGCGACGCTCGCCGTGCAGGCGTCGCTCGGCTCCTGCCGCGACGGCGACGTCTTCGTCGTCCCGGCCGCCGGTGGCGCGCGGCCCGCGGCGGGCGCGACCCTCGTCGCCGAGGACGCGCCGGGTGCGACGTGGACCGTGCCCGACGGCGTGCAGGTCGTCGAGCCCTCGGAGGAGCTTCGAGCGTTCGGGCCCCTGCCCCAGTTCGAGCTGTTCGTGACCCCCGCCGCTGCGGCCGGGTTCGCTCCGCCGCCCAGCTGGGTGACCGCGCTGGTCGTCCTGGACCCGACCGACGCCGACGCGCTCGAGCGCTTGCGGACGACCGTGGGCCGGGCCGATGTCCGTACCGACCTGGCCTCGTTCGAGCCGGAGGACGTCACCCCGACGCTCCGGGCCGTCCGCGAGGTGCTCCTGGTGGGGACGGTCGGCCTGCTGGTCGTCATCGGCGCGAGCATGCTGGTGAACGTCGTGGAGCAGCTCCGCGAGCGCCGACACCTGCTCGCGGCCCTCTCGGCGCTCGGCACGCGGCGGCGGACGCTCGGCGCCTCCGTCATGCTCCAGGTCGCCGTGCCCATGGTGCTGGGTCTCGTCCTCGCCGCGGCGACCGGCACCGCCCTCGCCACGGCGCTCCAGGCGAGCGCCGAGGCGCCGCTGGTCGTCGACTGGCGCGGGATCGGGCTCACGACGGGCGTCGCGGCGCTCGTCGTGGTCGCCACCACGGCGGCGAGCCTGCCGCTGCTGTGGCGGCTCACGTCCCCGGGTGGCCTGCGGCGGGAGTGATGTGAGCGGCAGGTGGCGCCGCCTCCGCCCTGGGGACGATGGCCACGCTCTCACCCCGCCCCTACGATCGGCCGGGGCCGGGGGAGGTGGGCGTGGTGCAGGAGCCGCGGGCGAGCGCACGCGCGAGGCCGGCGCGCCCGCGGGTGCCCTGGGGCTGGCTCGCCGCCACGGTCCTGCGTCGCGCCCGCGCCCAGTGGCGCGTGCTCGCGGTGGTCGGGCTGGTGGCGCTGCTCGTGACGACGTCGCTCGGCACCCTGACGCTGCTCGTCACCCGGTCGGAGGGCGAGGCGGTGCGGGCGGCGCTCGCGACGACGCCGGCCTCGGAGCTCGAGGTGCGCGTCGTCGCCCAGGACGTCGAGGGCGGCACGGCGGCGGCGCAGGAGCGCGCGGCGCTCGCGGTCTCCGCCGCGATCGGCGTGCCGGTGACGGCGCGGGCGCTCGACGCCGAGTCCGGGCTCGCCGAGGTCCCGCGGGAGGGCAGGCGGTCCGCGCTCACGTGGGTCGCCGTGCGCCAGGGCGTCGAGGACCACGCCGTCCTGGTCGACGGCCGCTGGCCGGACCCGGCGGCCACGGGCGCAGTCCTGGAGGTGGCGGTGCCCGAGGCCGGTGCCGCCGCCCTCGGCGTCGTCACGGGGGACACCATCCCGCTCGTCGACCCGCGGGAGGGGGAGCCGGCCGTCGGGGCCCTCGTGGTCGGCCTCTTCCGTGCCGGTGACCTCGACGACCCGTGGTGGCAGCAGGACCGCCTGCGCGGCGTGGGGCACGACCCCGTCTTCCCGGTGCCCTTCGCGGGAGGCACGGTCGTGACGGACGGCGTCGGGCCCCTGGTCGTCGCCCAGGCCGGGTTCGACGCGTCGCCCCTGACCGTCGCGGAGCTGACCGTGCACTACACGCCCGACGTCGACGGGGTCGGGCCGGGTGACCTCGCGCGGCTCGGCGTCGACCGCGAGACCGCACGCGACGGGGTGGCCGACGCGCTCCGGGGCACGGTCTCGGGGGTCAGGTACTCCAGCGACCTGGAGACCGTCGCGGGCAGGGCGGCCGGGGCGCTCGTCGTGACCCGCAGCGGGGTCGTCGTCGTGGCGCTGCTGCTGGTCGTGGTGGCCGTGGCGACGCTGACGCAGAGCGCCCGTCTGCTCGCCGAGGACCGCAGGACCGAGCACGAGCTCATGCGGGCCCGGGGCTCCTCGCGGGCCCAGCTCGTCGCCGCGGGCGCGCTCGAGTCGTTCGCGCTGGGGGGCGGCGCGGCGGTCGCGGGCACGCTGCTCGCGACGCGGGTCCACGCGGCGCTCGTGCAGGGCACCACGCTGGCAGGCACGGCCGGGGCCGACGTCGGCCTCCTGCCGTGGCTCGTGGCGGCGGGCGCGGCGCTGCTCGTCACCGCGGTCGGTGTGACGCCGCTGCTCGGCCCCGGCGACACGTTCGTCGAGAGCGAGCAGGCCAGGGCCCGGCCGGAGCGGCAGGCGGCGCTCGCCCGCGCCGGTCTCGACGTCGTGCTCGTGGTGCTGGGCGGCGTGGCGCTGTGGCAGCTGCAGACCTACGGCAGCCCGGTGCGCCGCTCCGACGGCGGGGTCGCGATCGACCCCGTCCTGGTCGTGGGGCCGGCCGTGGTGCTCACGGCCGCGACGCTGCTCGCGCTGCGCCTGCTGCCCGCCGCCTCGGCGCTCCTGGAGCGACTGGCCGCGCGGGGCCGCGGCATCGTGCCGCAGCTGGCGGGGTGGGAGATCGGCCGGCGCTCGGGACGCGCCGCCACGGCCGTCCTCCTGGTGGCCGTGACGGTCGCCGTCGCCACGTTCACGCGCTCGTACCTCAGCACCTGGTCCACGTCGCAGGCGGAGCAGGCCGCCTTCTCCGTCGGGGCACCCGTCGTGGTGGAGTCGGCGGCCTCCCAGACGCCGGCGGTGCTCGCGGAGGGGGCGCGGGCGGTGGGTGGCGGCGAGCCCCAGCCGGCGCTGGTCGCGAGCGCCCGGCTCCGGCAGCCGACCCAGGCCGGGACGGGCGCGCGGACGGGGCACCCGGTCGCGGTGC
>NZ_JACEXH010000154.1:0-7697 GCF_014525465.1 Actinotalea sp. JY-7885
AGCTCGGGGGCCAGACGGGTCCCCGCGTCCGCGAGCGCGCCGCGGAGCACCGGCGACAGGTCCGCGCGCCCGCGGTCCTTCCACGCCACCACCAGGCCGCGCACCGGCCCGGCGTACGACGCGAGACACCAGACCGGCGTCGGCGGGCTGCCGTCCGCCCGGTCGAGCCGGGGGACCGCGTCCTCGCAGCGCACCGGCGGGCCGGCCACCGTCGCCGCGCACGTGCGGCACAGGGGCACGTCCCAGGCCCCGCACCCCGGGCACTCCACCGGCAGCACCCACCGCACGAGGTCGCGGGCGACCGGACCCAGGCGCGCGAGCGTGTCCACGCCCGCATCGTCGCGCGCGGACGGGCCCCGTGACCGCCGTCCCCAGCTACCCGGGGAAGACCGGGTCCCGCACGCCGTCCGCCACCGTGCGCCACTGGTTGCCGCGACGGGTCAGGAGCGTGCCGTCGCCGTCGACGACGTGGATCGACTGCGGCCCCCGGCCGGCGGCCATCCCGGTCGCCTCCAGGACCGTGAGCGACTGCGTCGGCCCGCCGAGCGGCACCAGGTAGGTGCTGGGGAAGCCGAGGTCCTGCCCGCGGCCCAGGACGGCGAGCGTCACCTCGTCGACCCACGCCAGCTCCAGGGCGTCGACGAGCGCCGCGCCCACCGCGAGCGGCTCGGCGCTCACCAGCGTGGGTCGCCCGTCGTCGTCGCGGGAGATCCCCGCGACCAGGATCGCGACGTCGCCCGCGGCCGAGCCCGCCGAGACGATCGCGACGCGCGCGCCGTCGCGCGAGACGCGCAGGGAGCGCACGGTGCGCCCGTCGAGCCACGGCGCCTCGATGTCCACCTGCTGCCCGGCCTGGTCCACGACGAGGAGCCGACCGGTGGACGCCTGCTCGCCCGTCCACACCCAGCCGTACCGGTCGACCGAGGGCGCGACCAGCGCGGTGCCGGTGGCCAGCGTCGCGGGTGCGGCGCCGTCGGCCGGCAGGAGGAGCAGCCTGTCCGGACCCGACAGGACCACCCGGACCGACCCGTCGACGGCGAGAGCGGGGTGCCGCGCGTCCAGGCCGGCGAGCGGCGCGACGTCGTCGAGCGGCACCGGCACGTCGTCGCTCACCACGACCAGCTCCTCGCCCACGATCGCGTAGGGGCCGGAGCCGGGCGCGACGTCGCGCTCCAGGACGGGCACGTCGGTCTCGTCCCAGGCCATGCCCCCGACGGAGACCTCCACGTCGGTGACCGGCACCCGGCGCAGCGTCTCGGTCAACTGCAGGTGCAGGAGGTTGCGGTCGGCCTGGTCGGGCAGCGCGGGCGCCTCGGCCAGGTCCACGCGCGCGACCCGGTCTTCCGCCAGGGTCACCGTCTCGGTGCTCAGCCTGGCGCCCTCGGGCGCCCCCGAGACGACGGCGTCACGCAGCCAGGCCGACGGGCCGTCGAGCAGGGCGCTGACGGCGAGCGTCGGGGTCTTGGAGGTGGCGAACCAGCGCAGGTCGGGCACCAGCTGCGTGCGGTCGGCGCTCGCGAAGTAGACGGGCGTCGGCCGGTACACCGCCTCGAACGCGGCGGCGTCCATGAGCACGCCGTCGGCCAGCTCGGAGATCCGCCACTGCCCCGCGGCGTCGCGCTGGAGCTCGAACGTGAGCTCCTGGTCGAGCGCGTCCGGCGCGGCCTCCGTGTACCGGCCCGCGTCGTCGACGATCGCCTCGAGCGGCACGCTGACCACCACGGAGCCGTCCTCCTGGGGATCGACCTGGGGCTCGCTCCCCTGGCGCGGGTAGATCAGGACCCGCGCGCGCGGGTCCCACTCCCCCGAGCCGCCGACCGTGAGGAACTTGCGCGCGACCGCGAACTCGTCCTGGAGGCCGGCCGCGCCCGCGAGCAGGAACCCGCGCACGAGCTCGGCCGGGTCGGCGTCGACCAGCGGGTCGCTGGGGAGCTGCAGGGCGAGCCCCGGCTCCTCAGGAGCCACGGCGTCACCCGTGCGCACCGGACCGGACGAGGGGATGGCGGCGCAGCCCGCGAGCGCGAGCAGGGCGGCGACGGCCGTCAGAGCCAGGGCCGAGCGCGCGGCCCTCGGTCGACGCGTCATCAGGCCTCCAGCCGGTCCAGGTCGGGCACGGCCGCCGGGTCGAGGTCCGGGCGGCCCTCGTGCGAGGCGTACGAGACGCCGACGTGCGGGTCGTCGTCCGGGGGCACCAGCGGCGCCGGGGACCCGTCCAGGACGATGCCGGCCCGGCGCGGGACGGTGAGACGGAAGCTGGCCCCGCGACCCGGTCGGCCCCACGCCTCCAGGCGGCCGCCGTGCAGGTGGGCGTCCTCGATGGAGATCGCGAGCCCGAGGCCCGTGCCGCCCGTGGTGCGCGCGCGGGCCGGGTCCGCACGCCAGAAGCGGTCGAAGACGTGCTCCGCCTCCTGCGCGGTCATCCCGACGCCGTGGTCGCGCACGACGACGGCGACGGCCCGGGCGTCGGCGGCCACGAGGACCTCGACCGGCCTGCCCTCGGCGTGCTCGACGGCGTTGACGAGCAGGTTGCGCAGCACGCGCTCGATCCGTCGCGGGTCGATGTCCGCGACGACCGGCTCGCCGGGCATCTCGACCGCGAGCCACACGCCGCGCCGCTCGGCGAGCGGGACGGTCTGCTCGACGGCCGCCATCACGACGTCGCGGACGTCGCGGCTCTCCGCGTCGAGCATCGCCGCACCGGCGTCGAAGCGGCTGATCTCCAGCAGGTCCGCGAGCAGGTCCTCGAAGCGGTCGAGCTGCGCGGTGAGGAGCTCGGCCGAGCGCGCCGCCGCGGGGTCGAGCTCCTCGCGCGCGGCGTGGATCACCTCGGCGGCCATCCGCACGGTGGTCAGCGGGGTGCGCAGCTCGTGGGAGACGTCGGAGACGAAGCGCCGCTGCAGGTGCGACAGCTCCTCCATCCGGCGGATCTGGTCCTGCAGGCTCTCCGCCATCTCGTTGAAGGAGCGCGCGAGGGTCGCCATCTCGTCGACGCCCCGGACCGGCATGCGCTCGGTGAGGTGCCCGTCGGCCAGCCGCTCGGCGACCTGCGCGGCGCTGCGCACCGGCTGGACCGTCTGGCGCGTGACCATCCACGTCATGCCACCGAGCAACGCCACGAGGCCGAGCCCGCCGAGCGCCAGGACGCGCTGCACGAAGGCGAGGGTCTGCTGCTCGCTCGCGAGGCTGTAGAGGAAGTACAGCTCGACCTGCCCGACCACCGGCGCCGTGACGGCCGACCCCACGACGATCCCCGGGTCGGTGCCGCCCTCGCCCGGGATCGCGACCGGCACCCAGTGCTGCTCGCTGGAGCCCTGCACGGCCGACCGGAGCTCGAGGGAGACGAGCCCGATGAGCGCGGGGTCCGCCGTCGTGGAGTGGTCGTTGACGAACACGGGCACCGACGCCCCCGGGGAGCGGCGCAGGAACGCCTGGTCGCTCGTGCTCCCCTGCCGCAGGGCCCCGACGGTCTGGCCGAACAGGCCGTTGAGCTCGGTGGGCGTGGACGGCACCGCGCTGTCGAACGTCTCCTGGGCGCGCTGCGTCGCGATCGCGCTCGCCCCGAGCACCTCCTCGAGGCGCTGCTCGTAGAGGCCGTCCCGGATCTCGTCCGAGAGGTACCCGCCGAGGAGACCCACCGCCGCCACGCCCGCCAGGAGCGTGGTGGTGACGACGCGGACCTGGAGCGAGGACCGCCAGCGGTGGACCATCCGCCGCACCATGCGCGCGACCACGCGGCGCGCGAGGCGCAGGCGCCGCCGGGCGACCGCGAACCGCGGAGCCCGGGCCGCGGCGCCGGTCACGGCGTCCGTCATGGCCGTCTCACGCCGGGCCGGAGCCCGCCTTGTAGCCGACGCCGCGGACGGTCACGACGATCTCGGGGTGCTCCGGGTCGTGCTCGATCTTCGACCGCAGGCGCTGGACGTGGACGTTGACCAGGCGGGTGTCGGCGGCGTGCCGGTAGCCCCAGACGCGCTCGAGGAGCACCTCCCGCGTGAAGACCTGCCACGGCTTGCGGGCGAGGGCGACCAGGAGGTCGAACTCGAGCGGCGTCAACGAGATGACGACGCCGTCGCGCGTGACGCGGTGACCGGTGACGTCGATCTCGAGGTCGCCGATGCCCAGGTGCTCCGGCGTCGGCTCGTCGCTGCGGCGCAGGCGCGCACGGACGCGCGCGACGAGCTCCTTGGGCTTGAACGGCTTGGAGATGTAGTCGTCGGCACCCGACTCGAGGCCCAGGACGACGTCGACCGTGTCGCTCTTGGCCGTGAGCATGACGATGGGGACGCCGGACTCCGCCCGGATCAGCCGGCAGATCTCGGTGCCGTCCTTGCCGGGGAGCATGAGGTCGAGCAGCACGAGGTCCGGCTGCCCGGCGTGGAACGCCGCGACCGCCTCGTCGCCGTGCGAGCAGAACAGGGGCTCGAAGCCCTCCGAGCGCAGCACGATGCCGATCATCTCGGCCAGCGCGACGTCGTCGTCCACCACCAGGATCCGACCCTTCATGGGCACATGGTGTCACCCCGCGGCCCTGACCCGTGCACCGGCCCCCGCGCGTCCCCCGCGGGCGGTGGCGTCCGTGGCACGATGGGCGCGCGCAGCCGCGGACGACGTCGCCGGCACGGACACAGGGGAAGACACGTGAGCGAACCGCACGACGCCGGTCACGGCTGGGGCCCGCCGTCGGCCCAGCCCCCGGGGTACGGCGCGCCCGCGCAGCAGCCGACCGCCCCCGCGCAGCCGCAGCAGCCGGGTTACGGGCAGCCCCAGTACGGCCAACCGGGCTACGGGCAGCCCCAGTACGGGCAGCCCCAGTACGGCCAGCCGGGCTACGGCCAACCCCAGTACGGGCAGCCCCAGTACGGCCAACCGGGGTACGGACAGCCCCAGTACGGACAGCCCCAGGACGCCCCCGGGTACGGCCAGGGCCAGTACGGCCAGGCGCAGTACGGGGCGCCCGGTGCCCCCGTCGGCTACCGCCCCGCACCCGTGCAGCCGGGCATCGTTCCGCTGCGTCCCCTGGGCCTCGGCGAGATCTTCGACGGCGCGTTCCGCGCGGTGCGCGCGAACCCCCGGGTGATGTTCGGCTTCACCGCCATGGTCGCGGCGGTGGTCGCGGTCCTGGGATCGCTCACCCAGTTCATCCTCGTCCCCTACATCGCGGGACTCATCGGCTCGAGCACGTCGGGCGACCTCGACCCCTACGGCACGGGCCTGGCGCAGGAGTCCACCGCGCTGTCCCTGTCGATGGTCGGGATCCTGCCGTGGATGACGCTGGCGCAGATCGTCCTCACCGGCATCCTCACGGTCTCCGTCAGCCGGTCGGTCATCGGGCAGAAGGTCACCCTCGCGGAGGTCTGGTCGGCGCACTGGCGCCGCGTGCTCACCCTGCTCGGCCTCAGCGTGCTCTACGGGGTCGCGGCGCTGCTGGTCGGGGGCTTGTACGTCGCGGGGATCGTCGCCCTCGGAACGAACGGGCTGGCGGGGGCCGCCGTCGCGTTCGGCCTGGTCGGCGGCCTCGGGCTGGGCGTCGCGGCCGTGTGGCTCACGGTCCGCCTGCTCCTCGTGCCGGCCGTGCTGGTGCTGGAGGGCGGCCCGGCCTGGGCGGCCGTGCGGCGCGGCTGGCGCCTGACGCGCGGCAGCTTCTGGCGCCTGTTCGGGATCTACCTGCTCGCCCAGCTCATCGTGAGCCTGCTGGCGCAGCTCATCTCCGCGCCGCTCGGCCTCGTGATCGGGCTCACCCTGGTGATGGCGCCGCAGGCCGTGTTCGTGGCCGCGACCAACATCATGTACGGCGTCGTCCTCATCCCCTCGATCGTGTTCACGGCCGGCGTCAACGCCCTGCTCTACGTGGACGTGCGGATCCGGCGCGAAGGTCTGGACGTCGAGCTCGCGCGGGCCGCCGAGGCGGCCGCCGACGCCGCACCCGGAGCCCGCTGAGGTGTCGGCCACCGGAGCACTCGCGGGTGCCGTGCGCGCGGGCATCCCCGTGGACCCGGACGCCGAGACCGCGCGCGACTGGCTGCGCCGGGAGCTCGCCGACCCGATCTACCACCAGCGCCCCAGCCTCCTCCAGCGCGCCTGGGAGTGGCTGCTCGAGCAGCTGGACGGCATGGAGGTCGCGCTGAGCGGGATGGACAGCCGCGCCGCGGCACTCCTCGTCGTGGGTGTGGTGGTCGTGGGCGGCCTGATCGCGCTGCTGGTCGCGGGACCGGTCCGGCGGGCGCGACGCGGCCGCCGCGAGTCCGTCGACGCCTTCGGCGACGACCAGCGGTCCGCGGTGGAGCTGCGCGCGGCCGCGGACGCCGCGGCGGCGCAGGGCCGCTGGAGCGAGGCGGTCCTCGACCGCTTCCGCGCCGTCCTGCGCTCGCTGGAGGACCGCACCGTCCTCGAGCCGCGCCCGGGCCGCACCGCGCACGAGGGCGCCGTGGCGGCGGCTCACCGCCTGCCGACCTGCGGCGACGACCTCGTGCGCGCCTCACGCCTGTTCGACGACGTCTGCTACGGCGACGTCGCCGCGACCGGCGAGGACGACGCGTGGCTGCGCGATCTCGACCGGCGCGTGGCCGCGACCCGCCCGGTGACGCCCGCCGAGCCGGCACCCGACGCGATGGCGGTGCCGCGATGACCTCGACGCCCCCGGCACCCGCCACGCCCGCTCCCCCGGCCGGGGCCGTGCCGGCCGCCGACCTCACCGGCACGAGCGCCGCGGTCCTCACCACCGGACCCGAGGTCATGGGTGACGGCACGACGACGGGCTCGCGGGCCCGCTCACGCTGGCGCGCCGCCCGTGGCCCGCTGATCTGCATCGGCCTGCTGGTGGTGGCGGGACTGGTGACCGCCCTGCTGCGCCCGGAGACCTCGATCACGCCGCTCGCGCCGGACAACGCCAGCGAGCAGGGCGCCCGCGCGCTGGCCCAGGTGCTCGAGGACCAGGGCGTGCGGATCCAGTACGTCCGCACGTCGGGGCAGGCCGCGGCCGCCGCGCGGGAGGGCACCACGCTGCTCGTCGCGGGCACGTACCTGCTGTCGAACGACCAGGTCGAGGACCTCACCGCGACCGACGCCGACCTGGTCGTCGTCGGCCCGGAGGGCTGGCACGTCGGACCCCTGACCGACGGCGCGGTCGACGACTCCTACGAGGCGAGCCCGGGGACCCGCTCCGCCGAGTGCTCCGACCCGGACGCCGCGGCGGCCGGCTCCATCGACGCCACCGGGTACGGGTTCACGGCCGAGAGCGGCGGCGCGACGGTCTGCTTCCCGGGACCCGACACCAAGAAGTCCGGCGCCTACGCGAGCGTCGAGGTCGACGGGCGGCGCGTCGTGCTCGTGGACGACCCCGAGCTGATGACGAACCGCAGCATCCTCGACGAGGGCCACGCCGCGCTGATGCTCCGCGCCCTGGGCCACCACGAGGACCTGGTCTGGTACGTGCCGAGCCTCAACGACACGGGTGGCGAGGCCGAGGCTCCCGCCGGGAGCCTCCTGCCCGACTGGACCGGCCCCGTCGGGCTCCTCGCCGGCTTCCTCGTCGTCGTGCTGGCGCTGTGGCGCGGACGACGCCTGGGACCGGTGGTCACGGAGCCCCTGCCCGTCACCGTCCGGGCCGCGGAGACGACGCTCGGCCGCGGGCGGCTCTACCGCCGCGGCCGGTCCCGCGGGCACGCCGCCGCCTCCCTGCGCGCCGGCATGGCGCGCCG
>NZ_JACEXH010000155.1:0-7564 GCF_014525465.1 Actinotalea sp. JY-7885
CGACCGGCGCTGCCGGCGCGAGGTCCGGCGCCGGCCGGCCGAGCGGCAGCAGGTCGCCGGGCCGCAGCGGCGACCCCGTCGTCCCGCCGATGCGGCCGAGGTCGAAGGTGGCCGCCGAGCCGAGGACGCCGGGCACGTCGAGCCCGCCGCGGACCAGCAGGTAGGTGCGCATCCCGGCGCTGGGCGCCCCGACGCTCAGCGTGCCGCCCGCCGGGACGTCGATCGGCTCCCACTGCGGCACGGCCATCCCGTCGAGCGTCACCGGCGCAGGTGCGCCCGTGACCATGACGGTGGCCGGCGTGCGGAAGCGCAGGGTCGGCCCGTCGAGCGTGCACTCGAGACCCGGCGCACCGTCCGCGTTGCCGAGCGCGCGGTTGCCCAGGCGGAAGGAGAGGTCGTCCATCGGGCCCGACGGCGGGATGCCGACGTGCCAGAGCCCGGTGCGGCCCGGCCAGTCCTGGACGGTCGTGAGCATGCCCGGGCGCACCACCTCGACCCGCGGGTCGGCGTCGGCGACGTCGGCGAGCGTGCCCGTGTGGTGCGTCGCCGCGCGCACCGCCGGCGTGGCGCCGATCGCCCGGAGCAGGCCGAGGTTCGTCGCGACGCCGCCGATCGTCGTGGCGGCGAGCGCGTCGCCGAGCGCGTCCCACGCCTGGGCGCGGTCGGTGCCGGTCGTGATGACCTTGGCGAGCAGCGGGTCGTAGTGGGTCGTCACCTCGGCGCCGGGCTCGATCCAGGTGTCGACGCGCGCCCCGCCCGGCAGGCGGACGGCCGTGACGGTGCCGGCCGACGGGAGGTGGTCGCGGTCGGGGTTCTCGGCGTACACGCGCGCCTCGACCGCATGGCCCGACGGCGTCAGCGGCTCGTCGAGCATGGTCGTGTCGCCCTGGGCGAGCCGCAGCATCCAGGCGACGAGGTCGATGCCCCAGACGGCCTCGGTGACGGGGTGCTCGACCTGGAGCCGGGTGTTGACCTCGAGGAAGGCGGCCTCGCCGCGCTCGGCGTCGTACACGTACTCGACGGTCCCGGCGGAGCGGTAGGCGACGGACGCGCACAGACGGCGGGCGGCGTCCGCGATCTCGGCGCGGACGGCGTCGGGCAGGCCGGGTGCGGGCGCCTCCTCGACGACCTTCTGGTGGCGGCGCTGGAGCGAGCAGTCGCGGTCGCCGAGGGACACGACGGTCCCGTCGCCGTCGCCGAACACCTGGACCTCGACGTGCCGCGCCGCGGTGATGAGGCGCTCGAGGAAGACGCCGGCCGAGCCGAAGCTGGCGCCGGCGGTGCGGCGGACGGCCTCCCAGGCGTCGGCGAGCTCGGCGGGGGAGTGGCAGGCGCGCATGCCGATGCCCCCGCCGCCCGCGGTGGCCTTGAGCATCACCGGGTACCCGACGACGTCGGCCCGGGCGAGGGCCTCGTCGGACGACTCGAGCAGGCCGGTCCCGGCGAGCATGGGCACGCCCGCTGCGCGGGCGGCGTCGCGCGCGGTGTGCTTGGACCCGAACACCTCGAGGTGCTCGGGCCGCGGGCCGACGAAGACGAGGCCGGCCGCCTCGGCCGCGCGCGCGAACGCGGCGTTCTCGGACAGGAAGCCGTAGCCCGGGTGGATCGCGCCCGCGCCCGTCGCCAGGGCGGCCTCGACCACCCGGTCGGCGAGCAGGTAGCTCTGCGCGGCGGGCGCCGGTCCCAGCAGGACCGACTCGTCCGCGAGGTGCGTGTGGGCGGCGCCCGCGTCGGCGACCGAGTGGACCGCGACGGTGCGCAGGCCCAGCTCGCGGGCCGACCGGATGATCCGGACGGCGATCTCGCCGCGGTTCGCGACGAGGAGCGTGTCGAAGCCCATCAGAGCGCCGGGTCCGGGGCGCCGGCGGTGACGACCATGCGCACGGGCGTGGGGTCGAACCCGTTGCACGGGTTGTTGACCTGCGGGCAGTTGGAGACGACGACGAGCACGTCGCGCTCGGCGCGCAGCCGCAGGCTCAGGCCGGGCGCGGAGAGGCCGTCGACGATGCCGAGCGCGCCGTCGGGGTCGACCGGCACGTTCATGTACCAGTTGATGTTGGAGACGAGGTCGCGCTTGCCCAGGCCGCGCCGGCCGCCCTCCGCGAGGAAGTTCTCGACGCACGCGTGCTGGGACGCGGTGTGGTGCCCGTAGCGGAGCGCGTTGGACTCCACCGAGCACGCGCCGCCGAGCGTGTCGTGCCGGCCGACGTCGTCCGCGACGACCGTCATGAGCGGCCCGTACTCGCAGTCGCGCAGCACGCTGCCCGTCGTGAGGAAGATCGAGTCCTGGCCCTGCAGCGTGTCCGGGGCGCTGTAGCGCAGCGACGTGTCGTGCGCGTCGTAGACGAGGAAGTCCACGGCCTGGTTGCCCTCGAGGTCGATGATCGTCAGCTCGTGGCCGGCGCGGACGACCGCCGACCAGGGCGCGCGCGCCGGGACGGTCTGGTCGAGGACGACGGTCTGGTCCGGCACGGCGGTCTGCCCCGGCACGACGGCGGCGACGGTGGTCTCGGTCATCGGTCTCCTCCGGCGGGCGTGCGGGTGGTGGCGAGGTGCGCGGCGGTGCGCTCGAGGGCGCGGCGTCCTTCGGGCGTCGTCGCCCGGGAGGGGGCGCCCGACGCGACCGGGACGGGGTGCCACGCGACGACGTCGAGCGGGCCGCAGGACCAGTCGGGCCGCGGGTCGAGGGGGTGGGCGGTGTTCGCGACGAGCACGACGAGCGGCAGCTCGGCGATGAGCGTGACGTACGCCCCGGCCCCCGCGGAGCCGATCGGCCGGGGCCGGCCCGCGTCGTCGACGCGGTAGCCCTGGAAGAAGGAGATGCTCGGGGGCAGGTCACGGCGCGTCAGGCCGTGCTTGGCCCCGGCCAGCGCGAGGAGCTCGCGTCCGGCGGGGCTCGGGCCGTGCGCGTCCCCGTCGCCGTAGCGCTCGGCGTTGCGGGCCCGGGTGCTCGTCCCGAACAGGGTGTCGTGCCGACCGGACGTGTCCTGCGTGATGCTCGCGAGCGCCCGGCCCTGGTCGGAGAGCAGCAGGTGGCCCGCGGTCGGGTACGCCTGCCACTGCACCTTGACGGTGTCGGCGACGTTGAGGCGCTCCCACGGCCGACCGGCGTGGAACAGCAGGAGGTGCGCGCACGCGTCCCCGGTGAGGTCGGTGAGCCGGACCGCCGTGCCGGGTGCGACCTCGAGGTGCGTGTAGCCGCCGGGCGCGACCGTCTCGGACCACACCAGGTCCGCGGCGGCGACGCCCTCGGGCGGGGTGG
Organism: Actinotalea sp. JY-7885; assembly: GCF_014525465.1. NCBI lineage: Bacteria > Bacillati > Actinomycetota > Actinomycetes > Micrococcales > Cellulomonadaceae > Actinotalea > Actinotalea sp. JY-7885. Next base: position 3,263 of record NZ_JACEXH010000155.1, read on the forward strand.
GCCGGGCGCTCGCGGGGTAGGTCGGGCGCGGGTGGCCCGCACCCTCGGCGGCCGCCTCCTGGGCACGGGCGTGGTCGCGCGCTCCGGCGGTCGTGGCGGTGGACGGTGCGGCCATGTCGGCCCTCCCATATCTGTCGATCGACAGGTATGAGTCTGGGCGGGCGGTGTTGTCGGCCGATTCCGTGCGTGTGACGGCTGCGTTACGGCCTCGCCTCGGCGGGCTGCCGCGCCGCCAGCACGGCCGCCGAGTCCGGCCAGCCGACGACCCGCAGGCACGCCTCGGCGACCGCGCCGGGCAGCGCGGAGAGGTCGGCGCCGCCCCCTTCGCCGCGGATCCCGATGACGCTCTCGACGAGGCCGAGCACCATGTCGGTCAGGGCCTCGGTCCCGGCGGGGTGCCCGGCCGGCGGCCGGGCCGCGGCGACGAGCCGCCCGTACGCGTCGCGCAGCCGCCGCCGCTCCTCGCGGAACGCCGCGAAGCGCTCGTCGCGGATCTCGGGGAGCAGGTACAGGGCGCCCGTGTTGTGCGGCGTGCCGAGGAGCAGCTCGGCGTCGGCGAGCACGAGCGCGTGCAGCCGGGCGGCGGCGGCCACCGGGTCGTCGTCGGGCAGGTCGGCGAGCAGGGCGTCGGCCGCCTCGAGGGACGGTCGCACGGAGCGCGCGAGCAGCTCGGCGAGGAGGTCGGCCTTCGAGGCGAAGTGGTAGTAGAGCGACGCCTGGCGGATCCCCACCGCGGCAGCGACCGCGCGCGTCGACGTCGCCTGGTACCCGTCCTCGACGAAGAGGCGGGCGGCCGCCTCGAGGATCTGCTCGGCGGCCGGCAGCCCGCTGTCCGCCGGGCCGGAGAGCCTCGGGCGGCCCTGCCGTCGGGTGGTCACGGCGGTCATGCTACGCAGCCGCCGAGCGGCGCCGGACCGCCGCCGCGGCGCCGGCGGCCGCTGTGAGGATTCGTTTACACACCCGTGACGTCTCGAGACCGGGCCGGACATATCGGGGGAGGTCAATGGTGCCTGTCGGGTGACAGGTAACCACGAGCCTCGGAGCATCCATGATCATCGCGGGAGTCGGACTCAGCGTCCTCGCCGTCGTCCTCGTCGGCATCCTCGTCGCGCGCAAGGTCGACGGTGACAGCGCCAACTTCCTCGTCGCCGGGCGACGGCTCGGGGTCCCGCTCGTCGCGGCGTCCCTCACGGCGGCCGCCGTGGACTCGAACGCGACGGTCGGCAACACGGACCTGACGTCCGCCTTCGGGTTCTGGTCCGGCGCCTCGCTCGCGCTCGGCCTGGCGATCTGCCTCCTGCTCACCGGGCTGTTCCTGGCCCGCCCGATGAACCGGATGCGGCTGTTCACGCTGGCCGACTTCTACCGGCTGCGGTACGGGCGCGGGGTCGAGGTCGCGGCGTCGGTGCTCATGATCTTCGCGTTCGCGATCCTCATGGCGGGCAACCTCGTGGCCTGCGGCTTCCTGCTCGAGATGTTCCTCGGCATCGACTACACGCAGGGCGTGCTCATCGCCGTCGTGCTGGTGCTCGTCTACACGATCGGCGGCGGGATGTTCTCCGACGCCTACACGGCCGCGATCCAGATCACGATCACGGCGTTCGCCACGGTCGCGCTGCTGTGGTGGGTCGGGTCGACGATCGGCTTCGCCATCCCCGAGGGCATGGGCCCGTTCGACCTGGAGCAGCTGACCTCGACCGACGCCGGCGCCCCCATCAACTGGGCGACCCTCATCTCGCTGGGCATCGGCGACATCGTCGCCATCGACTTCATGCAGCGGATCTTCTCCGCGAAGAACCCCGAGGTGGCCCGCCGGTCGTGCTTCGCCGGCGCCGCCGGGACCGCCGTCGTGGGCGTCTCGTACGCGCTCGTGTCCCTCGCGGCGGTGTCAGCCTTCGGCCTCGACATGGGCGACGGGCCAGTCCTGTTCTCCCTGCTCGCCGACCACGCCCCGCCCGCGCTGACGATCCTCGTGCTGTCGGGCATCGTGGCGGCGTCCTTCTCGACGGCGTCCGGCGCCATCCTGGCGACGTCGGCCGTGGCGGTGCGCAACATCATCGGGATCCGTCGCGTCGCCCCGGTGGCGGCGGGCGACGGACGCGACCCCCTGCTGCGCTGGACGCGGCTCGCCATGATCCCCGTCGTCGTCCTGGGCGTGACCGTCGCGCTCGAGGTGGCGCAGACGGGGATCCTCCTGACGCTGGCCTTCGACCTCATGCTGGCGTGCCTCGTCGTGCCCTTCCTGCTCGGTCTGTTCTGGCGTCGCGGCGGGACGCGCGCAGCCGTCGCGGCCATGGGCACGGGGCTCGTCGTGCGCCTCGGCCTCTTCGTCCTGACCCCGACGATGTACGGCGTCCCGAACGACATCGCCTACCTGCCCAACAGCCTCGTCCCCGCGAGCTTCGACGGGTGGCCCACGTTCTACGGCGGCCTCGCGTCCCTCGTCGCGTACCTGGTGGCGGCCTTCGTCTGGCCGCGGACCGTGACCGAGGAGGCCTGGGCGATCGCCGACGGCATGCCCGCGCAGGATGAGGCCGACGCCGAGGCCCGCCGCACGGCGGGGGCCGCGCCGCCCATGCGGTGACGGTGCTCCGTACCGGTCCGGTCCGGTGCGGCGCGGTGGCGTGACGGTGCCCTAGCGTGTGCGCGTGACGTCCGCCGAGCCCGCGAGCTCCACCCCCGCACCGGATCAGCCGTTCCGGGTCCGCGCCGCCCTGCCGCGCGACGTCCGCGAGGTCCGCGACCTCGTGGAGCCCTACGCGGCGTCGCGCATCCTGCTCGCCAAGGAGCTGGTCGGGTACTACGAGGCGGTCCAGGAGTTCGTCGTCGCGCAGGACGCGAGCGGCGCGCTCATCGGCTGCGGCGCGCTGCACGTCATGTGGGCCGACCTCGCGGAGGTCCGCACCCTCGCCGTCCACCCGGCCTGGCGGGGGCGCGGCGTCGGGCACGCGCTCCTCGACGAGCTCATCGAGCGCGCGCGGACGCTCGGCCTGCGCCGGCTGTTCTGCCTGACGTTCGAGGTCGACTTCTTCGTCGCCCACGGCTTCCACGTCATCGCGGGCACGCCCGTCGACACGGACGTCTACGCCGAGCTGCTGCGCTCGCACGACGACGGCGTCGCCGAGTTCCTGGACCTCGCGCGCGTCAAGCCCAACACCCTCGGCAACACCCGGATGCTCCTCGAGCTCTGACGGCGCGCGTCGCGGTTCTGGCACCGATCCGGGTGTCGCCGCGCCCGGATCGGTGCCAGAACTCCGGTGGGCGGTCGGGCGGCGGGGCGGCGGTGGGCGGTCGGGCGGTCGGGAGGCGCGGGTCAGTCGAGGACGGACTTGGTGACGGCGACCGCGACGTCGAGCGTGTGGCGGTCGTCGGCCGTCAGGCCGCCCGCGCGCTCGGCCGCGTCCTCGACGGTCCACAGGGCGTTCGTCATCATCCGGAACACCACCCAGTCCCGGGCCCGGTCGTGGTTGAGGCCGCCGACGTCGGTGAGGACCTCCAGCCGCCGCCGCAGCGCCCAGCGCAGCGCGCCGCCCGCCACGGCGTCGTCCCACCGGTTCCACAGCATGGGTGCGACCTCGTAGTGCGGGTCGCCGGACAGCGGCTTGGGGTCGATCGCGAGCCACGGCTCGCGGTCCGCGGCCAGCACGTTGTGGTGGTGCAGGTCCGTGTGGACGAGCGTGCCGTCGGTGGCGGGGTCCGCCGCGAGCTCCCGGCCCAGCGCCACCGCGTGCTCGACGAAGCGGTGCGGCACCGGCGCGCCGCGCGGGAGGCGGGCCAGCCGCCGCGTCCAGTCCCCGACGCACGAGGAGAGGGTCACGAGCTGCGGCGGCGCGGGCACGTGCAGCCGCCCGTACAGGCCCGCGACGACCTCGCAGGCTTCGTCGTCCGGCACCGAGGTGAGGTCGTCCGGGTGCGCCCGCTCGAGCAGCAGCGCGAGGCGGTGCGGGTCGGCGCGCAGCAGCTCCACGGCGCCGTCGCCGTGCCAGCGCTGGAGCGCTACGTGCTCGGTGCGTGCCTCCCAGTGCGGCCAGGTGACCTTGAGGACCGCGGCCCGGTCGGCCTCAGTGCGGACGGGCACGGCGATCGCGCACGCGCCGTGCCGGGGGTCGCCGTCGGCCCGCAGGTCCCACTCGGCCAGCAGGTCGCGCACGAGGCGGGGGAGGGCGTCGAGCCACGCGGCCCACTGCGGCCCGAGTGCCGCCCGGGCGGCGAGGCCCGCCGGCACGACGACGTCCGTCATGCGGCCCCGCCCGGCAGGCGCACCGCGCCGCCCGCCCCGTCGTCGACGACCGCGAGCCCGTC
>NZ_JACEXH010000156.1:0-7480 GCF_014525465.1 Actinotalea sp. JY-7885
GGCGGACGACGTCGTGCGCGCGACGGTCGTCGTGCGCAACCGTCAGGGGCTGCACGCGCGACCCGCCGCGCTCCTCGCGCGGCGGGTCGCCGACCTCGGCGTGCCCGTGCGGGTCGGCGGCGCGGACGGCACGAGCGTGCTCGCCCTCATGGCGCTGGGCGCGGTCGCCGGCGACGAGCTGACCGTCGAGGCGTCCGGCCCGCGGGCGCAGGAGGCGGTCGACACCGTGGTCGAGATGGTCACGGAGGGCTTCGGCGAGGCCTGACGCGGACGTGGCCAGTCCCTGATCGGTGCATTGACTGCAACTTTTTGCCGCCCGTAGGTTGCACTGGTGCCGACCGACACGGCGGGGGACGACGCGCTGCCCTGAGCCCCCTTGCCTGCCGCGCCGCCCCGCGTGCGCGCCGCCCGGCCCGCCTTGCCGCGATGCCCGGTTGCCCTGTCCAGCACTCCACCATGCCCGCGCGACACGAGGACCCACCATGGCCACGGCACCACCCGCCACCACCGGCGCACCGCTCGTCGTGCTCGACCGCCGCACCGTCTGGCTGATCTTCGGTGCGCTCATGGCGAGCATGTTCCTGTCGTCGCTCGACCAGTCGATCTTCGGCACCGCCCTGCCGACGATCGTCGGGGAGCTGGACGGCGTGGAGCACCAGGGCTGGGTCATGACGGCCTACATCCTGGCCATCGCGATCGTCATGCCGCTGTACGGCAAGTTCGGCGACCTGTGGGGCCGGCGCTGGCCGTTCCTCGTCGCGATCAGCCTGTTCACGCTCGCGTCCATCGGCGGGGCCCTCGCCGACACGTTCGCCGAGCTGATCATCTGGCGCGCGGTGCAGGGCCTCGGTGGAGGTGGCCTGATGATCCTCTCCCAGGCGATCATCGCCGACGTCGTGCCCGCCAGGGAGCGCGGCAAGTACATGGGCCCGATGGGGGCCCTCTTCGGCATCGCGGCCGTCATCGGCCCCCTGCTGGGCGGCTACTTCACCGAGTCGCTCACGTGGCGCTGGGCGTTCTGGCTCAACGTGCCCATCGGCGCCGCCGCCTTCGTCGTCGCCTGGTTCGCCCTCAAGCTCCCGACGCACCGCTCGGGTCGCCGCATCGACGTCGCCGGCATCGTCTTCATGGTCCTGGCCACGTCGGGCATCGTGCTGCTGACGAGCTGGGAGAGCTTCTCCGGCGACGCCGGGTACGACTGGGGCGACGCGCGCCTGCTGGGGCTGCTGGCGCTCACCGTCGTGTCGGTCCTCGCGTTCGTCCTGGCCGAGCGGCGCGCCGAGGAGCCCCTGCTGCCGCTGCACCTGTTCCGGAACCCGACGTTCGCCATCGCCACCGCCGTCGGCCTGATCATCGGCATGGGCATGTTCGCGGCGCTGACGTTCCTGCCGACGTTCCTGCAGATGGCGACCCGCGCCGGCGTGACCGAGTCGGGCTTCCTCATGCTGCCGATGATGGTCGGCGTCATGCTCACCGCGATCGGGTCCGGCATCGCGATCACCAAGACCGCGCGCTACCGGATGTACCCCATCGCCGGCATGGCGATCTCCACCCTCGGTCTCATCTGGATGACCCGGCTCACGGACGACGTCTCGATGCTCCTGTTCGGCACGATGATCTTCGTTCTCGGCCTGGGGCTGGGGCTGGTCATGCAGACGATCGTGCTCGCCGTGCAGAACGCGGTGGACCCGCACGAGCTCGGGACCGCGACGAGCGCGAACAACTTCTTCCGGGAGATCGGGGCCGCCGTCGGCGTCGCCCTGTTCAGCACGGTGTTCACGGGCCGGCTCAGCGAACGCCTCGAGCCGCTCTTCGCGGACGCGCCGACCGGGGGAGAGGGCGTGAGTGCGGAGTCGCTGACGCCCGCCCTCATCGACCAGCTGCCTCCCGCGTTGCGGGACGCGGTCGTGGCCGCCTTCGCCGACGCGCTCGCCCCGGCGTTCTGGTACCTCGTGCCCGTCCTGGCCATCGGCTTCGTCCTCACGCTGTTCCTCAAGGAGGTCCCGCTGTCCGACGTCGCCGGCATGGTGGCGCGGGGCGAGGCCGTCACCGCGGACGACGTCGCCGGTGGGGCGACGGTGACGCAGACCGTCGGGCACGACGACGCCGTCGTCGTGGTCGAGGGGTCGGCGCCGGCGGACCGGGGCCGCGAGGGCTGAGTGGTCCGGCGGGGCACGGGCGCGGCGGTAGCGTGGAGGCCGTGCCCGACCAGCCCGTGACCGACCCGTCCAGCCCGGCTCCCGCCGTCCGACAGGGATCCGCGCGGCGCCAGTTCGCCGCCACGATCCTCGTGCTCGAGGTCCTCGTCGTCGCGTTCGCCTCCCTCGTCGCCTTCGGGCTCCGCGTGGCGCCGCCGTCCGTGGTGTGGGGGATCGGGGGTGCCCTCGCGCTCTCGCTCGCGCTGTCGGCCGGGCTGCTGCGCAGCCCCGCCGGGTACGTGGCGGGCTCGGTGCTCCAGGTGGCGCTCCTCGCGACCGGCATCGCCGTCCCGATGATGTTCGTCGTCGGCGGGATCTTCGTCGTGCTGTGGGTCGTCGCGCTCCGGCTGGGCAGCCGCATCGACCGCGAGCGCGCCGAGCGCGCGCAGGCAACGGCCCTGGGCTGAGCGCCCGCGCCGCCCGACCCGCGCCGCCCGAGTCGAGGGACGAATGTCCTACGACCCGACGGCGGCCGCCGCCTGATCCTGGGGTGACATAAAGAGCGCCGCGTCGTGGCGACGTGGCTTGATCAGGTGCGAGAGGAGTGCACCCAGTGACCGACCTTCCCACCCCCGAGACCCCCACGCCGCAGACGCAGGACGACCGCCGGCGCAAGCGGGCAGCCCTCGCCAAGCTCTCCCTGGCCGGCGTCGCCGTGCTGGGCGTCGGTGCCGCGCTGACCACCGCCGTCTGGACGGACGACGCCTGGTTCTCGGCCGCCGCCTCGGCCGTGGACCCCGACACGGCGATCGACCTGAGGGGTGCCTTCAACGAGGCCGACCCCGCGACCCAGCCGACCACGTTCGAGGAGGCCGACGACGCCGGCACCGCGGTGGCGATCCCGGCCAGCGTCTTCGCCAACCTCACCGCGGGTGACTCGGTGACCGTCCCGGTGTGGATCAAGAACGAGGGCACGTCCGCGCTCGCGATCGCGAACCCGGTCGTGGAGACCGGCGACGCCGGCCTGTTCGCCGTGGGCGGTGCGACGGCGGAGCTCGACCAGGTCCCCGCCACGCTGCAGCCCGGCGAGGTGGCGTCGGTCGACCTGACGATCGCCCTGCCCGCCGACGCCGACCGCGACACGTTCGGCGGTGCGACCGGCGACGTCACGATCCAGTTCCAGGGCTCGATCGCCAACCGGAACTGACACCGGCATCCGCCGGCGCGTGACCCGCGCCGGCGGATGCTCCTGCCACCGCGCGCGGGAGTGAAGGAGGTGTCGATGCGCGCGCTCCGACTGGCCGGGGACGTCGTCCTGTGGCTCGTCGCGGCCCTCGGGCTCGCCAGCCTGGCCACCTGGGGTGCGACCCAGGCCGGCTGGATCCAGCCCCTCGTCGTCGTCTCGGGCTCGATGGAGCCGGAGATCATGACCGGCGACCTGCTCATCGCCGTGCCCCAGGAGCCCGCCGACCTGCGGGCCGGCGACGTGGCAGCGCTCCGCAGCGCGGTCACGGGCGACCTGGTCACCCATCGCGTGGTCTCGGTCGAGGAGTCCGGCGAGGGGCAGTGGGCCGTCCACATGAAGGGTGACGCGAACGCGTCGCCGGACGCCGAGACCTACGTGGTCGACCAGGACCTCTGGCAGCCCGCCGCGCGTGTGCCCGGTGGCGGCTACGTCGTCGCGAAGCTCACGAGCCCGCAGGTCGCCATCCCCCTCGGGGTCGCACTCGTCGCCCTCATGGGGCTCAGCCTGCTGCCCGCCTCCTCGCGGCCGTCGACGGGCGCGGACGCCGAGGACGCGCACCCCGCACCCGCGGAGCCGGCACGAGCGGAGGTGGCGCCATGACGACCGCCCGTCGCCCCAGGATCTCGCACGGTCTCGCCGCGGCCCTGTGCCTCGTCCTTGCGGTCATCCTGGCCGCCGGGTCCGTCCTGACGGCCATCGCCGCGGACGCGACCTCGGGGTCGGGAACCGACTCGGACGCCGGTTCGGGCGTGGGCTCTGCGATCCCCGAGCCCCAGCCGACGCCGACGCCGACGCCGACGCCGACGCCGTCTCCGTCGTCGTCGTCGGGGACCCTGACGCGCACCACGCCCCTGCACGCGACGTTCAGCGACCTGCTGCCCGGCTCGTCGGCGTCGACGTCGTGGCAGATCACGGTGGACCGGGACGCCCTCGTCACCGACGTCGACGTCGTCGAGTCCGGCCCGGGCGACCTCGACTGGGAGGTCACGCTCCGTCATCGTTCGTCGGGCGCGGTCACCACGGTCGAGCACGACGTCACGGGCGCCCGTCTCGCCGCGGGCGACTACGACCTGCAGGTCGCCGTGCACGTCCGCGACATCCCCCCGCGCGCGACGAACGTGCTGCAGGGGCACATCGCCCTGCGCGACGCCGCCGCCGCCGTGAGCGGGTCCGGCGGGTCCGGCGGGTCCGGTGGGTCCGGTCCCTCGGTCCTGCCCTGGACCGGCTCGTCCGCCCTGCCCCTGCTCCTGGCCGCCGTCGCCGCCACGCTCGCGGGCCTCGGCCTGCTGCTCGCGGCGCGCCGCCGCCGCGAGGACGAGGAGGCCCCCGCTCACGGCCCCACCGATGACGCGACCGACGACCCGACCGACGACCCGACCCAGGAGGGAGCACGCCGTGACCGGATCGCAGCGCGCTGACCGCGACCGCCGTCGCGGTGTCGCCGCGGTGCTCGGCCTGGGCCTGCTCACCGGCCTCGGCATCGCCGGGACCTCGGCGGCCTGGACCGACGACGCGTGGGCCGTCGCCCCCGCCTCGGCCGCGTCGGTCGACCTCCGCGGCTCGACCGACGGCGGCGCGACGTGGCACGCGGCGGACGTCGCGACGGCGCCGCTGACCGTCGACGCCGTCACCGGGCTCGTGCCGGACACCCCGGTGACGCGCACCGTCCAGCTCTGGAACGCCTCCACCGTGCCGGTCGACCTCACCTGGACCGCGCCGGACGAGGTGGGCTGCGTCGACGTCGAGGTCCGGCCCGCGGCGACGCGTCTGGAGGCCGGCCCGACCGCCGCGGCGGCCGGTGCCGTCACGACCGTCGACGTCACCTTCAGCGTCCCCGAGGGGACCGACCCGGCCGGCTGCGCCGGCACCGCCGTCGGCCCCGTCGAGATCGTCTTCCACGGGAGCCCCGCATGACCGCCGCACCCAGCACCACGAGCGCCCGCCCGGGCACCCGCCGGCTGGCGGCGCTCCTCGCCGTCGTCCTGCTGCTCCTGGCCGGCGTCAACCTCGCGGTCCGCGCGACCGCGGGCGCCGCCGCCGCATGGTCCGACGACGTGCGCACGACCACCGACGTCGCGCTCGGCACCTGGAGCGCGCCGATGGGACCCGACGGCTGCGTCGTGCGCGACCCCAGCGGCACGCCGACCGGTCAGAGCTGCTCGCTGGGCCTGTGGCCCAACGGGTTCTCGTGGGGCAGCGAGTGGTACCAGCACTACACGGCCCAGCTGTGGTTCACGATCGACGGGCAGTACCCGGGCTACGTGGCGCCGGGGTACACCGTCGAGTTCCAGGTGACGCTGCCGACCAGCGACCAGCCGGCCTGGTGGAGCTGGGACGGCGCCGGCGTCGTGGCGATCCAGACCGACGCGCCGTCCTACGCGCTGACGTCCAGCTGCGGCCAGCTGCCCGTGGTGTCCGGCACGATCTCCGGGCCCATCAGCTACTTCCAGGTCGAGGTGGAGCCGGGCGCCGCCACCGGCGGGGCGTCGGGGCTGCTCTGCACGCCCTGACGGGCCGTGACCTGGTGGCGCTCCCCGCGCCGCTAGGGTGACCGCCATGAACCAGGTCGAGCGCACCCTCGTCATCGTCAAGCCGGACGGCGTCCGTCGCGGACTCGTGGGGGAGATCCTGCGCAGGGTCGAGGCCAAGGGCTACACGCTCGTCGCCGCGGAGCTCCGCACGGCCGACGCGGACCTGCTGGGCGAGCACTACGCCGAGCACGACGGCAAGCCGTTCTACGGGCCGCTGCTCGAGTTCATGGGCTCCGGCCCCGTGCTCGCCGCGGTGCTCGAGGGCCAGCGCGTCATCGAGGGGTTCCGCCTCCTCGCGGGGACCACGGACCCCACGACGGCGGCGCCGGGGACGATCCGCGGGGACCTCGGCCGGGACTGGGGCACGGCCGTGACCCAGAACCTCGTGCACGGCTCGGACTCCACCGAGTCGGCCGCGCGCGAGATCGCCCTCTGGTTCCCCTCGCTCTGACCCCGCGACCTCTGACGCGCGACGCCCCGCCCGCCTGACCCGGCGGACGGGGCGCCGCCCGTAGGCTCGCCCCGTGCACCTCAAGACGCTGACCCTGCGCGGCTTCAAGTCGTTCGCGTCGGCGACGACCCTGCGCTTCGAGCCGGGCGTGACGTGCGTGGTCGGGCCCAACGGCTCGGGCAAGTCGAACGTCGTCGACGCGCTGGCCTGGGTCATGGGGGAGCAGGGCGCGAAGTCGCTTCGCGGCGGCAAGATGGAGGACGTCATCTTCGCCGGCACGTCCGGCCGCCCGCCGCTGGGCCGCGCCGAGGTGAGCCTGACGATCGACAACACCGACGGCGCGCTGCCGATCGACTACACCGAGGTGACGATCTCCCGCACGCTCTTCCGCAGCGGCGGGTCCGAGTACGCGATCAACGGCTCGGCGTGCCGCCTGCTCGACATCCAGGACCTGCTCTCGGACTCGGGCCTGGGCCGGGAGATGCACGTCATCGTCGGCCAGGGCCAGCTCGACGCCGTCCTGCGTGCGACGCCCGAGGAGCGCCGCGGCTTCATCGAGGAGGCCGCCGGCGTCCTCAAGCACCGCAAGCGCAAGGACAAGGCGCTGCGCAAGCTCGACGCGATGCAGGCCAACCTCACGCGCCTGGGCGACCTCACCGCGGAGATCCGCCGCCAGCTGGGCCCGCTCGGACGGCAGGCCGAGGTCGCCCGCAAGGCCCAGACGGTCCAGTCCGACCTGCGCGACGCGCGTGCCCGCCTCCTCGCCGACGACCTCGCCCAGCTCACGGCGACGCTCGAGCAGGAGATCGCCGACGAGACGGCGCTGCGGGCGCGGCGCGAGGAGGTCGAGACAGGGCTGGCGCAGGCCCGGGCGCGGCTCGGGGCGCTCGAGACGGCGGCCGCCGCGGCGGCTCCCGAGCTCTCCGAGGCGAGCGAGGTCTGGTACCGGCTCTCGTCGGTGCGCGAGCGGCTGCGCGGCACCCAGACCCTCGCGGCGGAACGGCTGCGGCTGCTGGGGTCCGCCGAGCGCGACGCCGAGCCGGGCGGGCGTGACCCCGACGACCTCGACGCCCAGGCCGAGCGCGCGCGGGCCGCCGAGGCCGAGCTGGCGGCC
>NZ_JACEXH010000157.1:0-7414 GCF_014525465.1 Actinotalea sp. JY-7885
GGACGGTCCGGCGTGCCGGTCGCGCCGGAGGCCGAGCCCTGCCGGGCGGTCGCGACGGCGGCCCGGCTGCGGAGCTCGGCGAAGGCCGCCGCCTCCAGCACGGGCGCCGCGCTCTCGCCGGGACGCTCGAGGACGGCGCGCTCGGCGAGCAGCTGGAGCGCCGGCGCCACGAGCTCGGACCACCAGGCGATGACGTCCCGGGCGTGCACCCGCGCGAGCATCCACCGCACGGCGGCGTTGTCGAAGTGGCCGGCCGCGGCGACCAGGCCGGCGGGGTCGGGCGCCATCGGGACCGCGTCGGAGTAGGCGTCGAGGACCTCGGCGGTCGTGGGGCCGGTCGGCGCGGTCGCCGGGGCCTCGTCGCTCTCCAGGGCCGCGCGTGCCGCCTCCGAGGGCGCGACGCCCTCCAGCGTGAGGCGGCGCATGACGAGCAGCCGCGACAGGTCGTGCGCGGAGTACCTGCGGTGCGCCCCGGCCATGTGCTCCGAGGGTCCGAGGCCGTAGCGGCGGTCCCACGTGCGCAGCGTCGCGGGGGCCACGCCGAGGCGGCGGGCGACGGCGGCCACGGTGAGCGAGGGCCCTGACGCGGCCGTCCCCTGCTCCTGGCTCGGCTCGCCCTGGGGACCGGTCATGACGCCAGCACCTCCGCCCGTGTCCTCGTCGCGACGGTTCGCGTCATGACCATGACGCGATTGTGCCCAACTCCTGACACGGTACGCCACCCGGCCCGCCGGACCGGCGGGACCGAACGCGTCGCGCCCCCCGGGAATCGCTCCACCGGCGCACCGGCCTGCGCGGTCTTGCCGCAGGCGCGCCCCGCCGCCGAACAAGTTCGACCAAGGGGGTTGACCAACTTCTGACGCGGTTCTAGGTTGGGCGCATCGCCGACGCGATGACCGCCACTGGGTCTGTGCCCGCAGCGGCTCAACCCGAGAACTACTGGAGGACCCGATGACGGAGATCTCGCGCCTGCCCGGCCCGGTCATGGACCTGTGGGAGTGGCAGTACGAGGGCAAGTGCCGCGACGCGGACCCGACCCTCTTCTTCCACCCCGAGGGCGAGCGAGGTTCCGCACGGCGCCGCCGCGCCGAGGCCGCCAAGGCCGTGTGCGCCACGTGCCCCGTGATGCAGACGTGCCGCGAGCACTCGCTGGCCGTCCGCGAGCCGTACGGCGTGTGGGGCGGGCTCTCCGAGGAGGAGCGCGCCGCCGTGCTCGCGAACCGGCTCCGCAAGGCCGGCTGAGCGTTCCCGGCCGGTCCGAGCCGTCGTCGGCGTACGGCTCGGCACCGGCAGGCAGACACACGACGAAGCCCCGCACCAGCTGGTGCGGGGCTTCGTCGTGCGTGCTGCGCGCGCGGTGATCAGCGCGCGGCCGACGTCACTTGACGACGACGGCCAGGATGTCGCGAGCCGAGAGGATGAGGTACTCCTCGCCCGAGTACTTGACCTCGGTGCCGCCGTACTTGCTGTAGATCACGGTGTCGCCGACAGCGACGTCCAGCGGCACGCGCTGGCCGTTGTCGTCGACGCGGCCCGGACCCACCGCGAGGACCTCGCCCTCCTGGGGCTTCTCCTTCGCGGTGTCCGGGATGACCAGACCGGAGGCCGTCGTCTGCTCTGCCTCGAGCGTACGGACGACGACGCGGTCCTCGAGCGGCTTGATGGAGACCGACACAGCGGACCTCCCCTTCGCATTCGTGGGAACGGATCGGTTCATGGCCGCGGGCCCCAGGGCTGCCCGTCGTCGCGGGTGCCGGACAACCCCTCAGGTCCCGGTGCGGCTGGCACCCTCCGAGGAGGACTGCCAAGGGGAATCTATGCGCGGCGTTAGCACTCGGTCAACACGAGTGCCAACGCGGGTCGGCCGACGCGGCCGCGGGGCGGGCGGCGTGCCAGGATCGGCGACGTGGACGAACGCTCGCTCTCGCTGCTGCTCAGCCCGGACGGGTGGGCGCTGCTCGGCGCGCTGCCCCCGTACGACGAGCGGCTGGCCATGGTCCTGTCCGAGCGGCTCGCCAAGGAGGGCGTCGACCCCGTGCTGGTGGCCGCCGCGCTGACCCAGTCGCGGCTGCGTGCGAAGGGCCGGGAGAAGTTCGGCGACTTCGCGGCCGGCATGCTCTTCACGCCCGCGGGCCTCGAGCAGGCGACGCGGCTGACCGTCGGCGCCCGCCACGCCCAGCGGTTCACGTCGGCCGGGTGCACCCGGGTCGCCGACCTGACGTGCGGCATCGGCGGCGACGCGATGGCGTTCTCCGCGCTCGGCCTGGGCGTGCTGGCGGCCGAGGTCGACGAGCTCACCGCCGCCGTGGCCACGGTGAACCTGCGCCACTTCCCCGAGGCCGAGGTCAGGCACGTCGACGGGCTCACGCTCGACCTCGCGCCCGGCGGCGCGGACGGGGTCGACGGGGTGTTCGCGGACCCGGCGCGCCGCACGGCCGCCGGCCGCAGGCGTCACGACCCCGCGGCCTACACGCCGCCGCTCGACGACGTCCTGGAGCTGCGGCGCCGCGCGCCCGCCCTGGGCGTGAAGGTCGGTCCCGCGATCCCGCACACGGCCGTCCCCGACGACGCGGAGGCGCAGTGGGTCTCGGTCGACGGCGACGTCGTCGAGGCCGGTCTGTGGTTCGGCCCGCTCGCCCCGGACGGCCCCGGCCGCACGGCGCTCGTCCTGCGCGGGGAGTCCGCCGCGACGCTCCGGGCGCCGGCCGACGGCGTCCCGGGGGCCGACGTCGGGCCGCCGGGCGCGTACCTCTACGAGCCCGACGGCGCCGTGATCCGCTCCGGCCTCGTCTCTCTGGTCGCGGAGGGGGTGCGCGGGCGCCTGCTCGACCCCACCATTGCCTACGTGACCTCGGACCACCTGGCCCCGGCCTCCCCCACCGACTCGCCCGACGTGCGCGCACTGAGCACCGCGTACCGCGTGCTCGACGTCATGCCGTTCGGGCTCAAGCGGCTGCGCACGGCCCTGCGCGAGCGCGGCGTCGGGCGCCTGACCATCAAGAAGCGGGGCACCGCCGTGGTGCCCGAGCAGCTGCGCAAGCAGCTCGACCTCAAGGGCGACGCCGAGGCCACGATCGTGCTGACCCGCGTGAACGGGTCGCAGCAGGTGCTCCTCGTGGAGCCGGTCTGATGGAGATCCCGTTCGCCCGGTCCGAGCGGTCGACCCTCGGGGTCGAGTGGGAGCTCGCGCTGGTGGACGCGGACTCGGGCGACCTGCGCCAGGTGGCGCAGACGGTGCTCGACGCGGTGGCGCCGCCCGACGGCGGCGAGCACCCGACGATCCGCCAGGAGCTGCTGCTCAACACCGTCGAGATCGCCACGCGCGTGTGCCGGACCGTCGCCGAGGCCGGCCGTGACCTCGAGGCGAGCATCGAGGAGATCCGCGCCGTGACGGACCCGCTGCGGGTCGAGCTCATGTGCGCGGGCACGCACCCGTTCGCGCGCTGGGCCCAGCAGAAGGTCACCGACAAGCAGCGCTACGCGACCCTCATCGACCGGACGCAGTGGTGGGGCCGCCAGATGCTCATCTACGGCGTCCACGTGCACGTGGGCATCGAGGACCGCGACAAGGTCCTGCCGATCCTGCGCGCGGTGCTCACGTACTTCCCGCACCTGCAGTCGCTGTCGGCGTCGTCCCCGTTCTGGGGCGGCAAGGACACGGGCTACGCGTCCAACCGCGCGCTGATGTTCCAGCAGCTGCCGACGGCGGGCCTGCCGTTCCAGTTCGACCGTTGGGAGCAGCTCGAGGGCTACGCGCACGACATGCTGCACACGGGCGTGATCGACCAGATCGACGAGATCCGGTGGGACGTGCGCCCCTCGCCGCGCTTCGGCACGCTCGAGGTCCGCGTCTGCGACGGCGCCTCGAACCTCGCCGAGGTGATGGCGTTCGCCGCCGTCATCCACTGCCTCGTGGAGCACTTCTCGACGATGCTCGACGAGGGCAAGGAGCTGCCGACCCTGCCGCCCTGGTTCGCGCAGGAGAACAAGTGGCGCTCCGCGCGCTACGGCATGGACGCGATCATCATCCTCGACGCGCACGGCGAGGAGGAGCTGGTCACGGACGCGGTCGAGCGCATGCTCGTCGACCTCGAGCCCGTCGCGGAGCGCCTGCGGTGCACGGCCGAGCTCGACGGCGTCCGCACGATCCTGCGCAAGGGCGCGTCCTACCAGCGCCAGCGCGCCGTCGCGCGCCGGCACGGCGGCGACCTCGACCCGGTCGTGGCGGCGCTGGTCGAGGAGATGCGGGCGGGCGCGCCACTCTGAGCCGGCTAGTTGGCAATGCCGAGTAGTAGGTATAGCCTCTGAGGCGTGACGCCGGCCGCGCGGGACCCCCAGCTCCTCAAGGGCGTGCTGCCCATGCTCGTGCTCCTCTTGCTCACCGAGCAGGAGTCGTACGGCTACGAGCTGGTCACCCGGCTGCAGGCGGACGGGCTCACCGACATCGCCACCGGCACCGTGTACCCGGTGCTCACGCGCCTCGAGCGGGACGGCCTCATCGCCTCGCGCCTCGTCGCGTCCTCGTCCGGTCCCGCGCGCAAGTACTACCGGCCGACGGCGCCGGGCGCCGAGCACCTCGCCGATTCCGTGCGCGGTTGGTCGGACCTCACCCGCACCGTCCGCACCGTCCTCGACCGCACCACCACCCAGGAGCCGACATGACGACCACGACCGGCGCCCCGGCGCCCGAGGGCGACCCCGGCCAGGCGGCCGCACCGCCGGCACGCCTGAGCGTCCGCGACCGCCTCCGGCGCGAGTGGTACCTGGCGCGCCTCTCGTGGCACCTGCAGGACTACCCGCGGCGCCAGGGCAAGCAGGTCCAGCGCGACCTGCGCGCGGAGCTCACGCACGCAGCGGCCGACGTCGGCATGGCGCGCGCCGTGCGCGACCTCGGCCACCCGCTGGTCCTGGCCGAGAGCTACACGTCCGAGCTCGGCCGCCCGCTGCCCCGCTGGAACTCGGGCGCCGTCGCGGCCACGCTCGCCGTGGGCATGATGGTCTACCTGGGCGGCGCGTACGCCATCGGGACGCTCGACACCCTCGAGGCCCTCGGCGGCGGCACCGTGACGCGCTACCCCTTCGGCGCCCCGACGGTCTTCGTCGCCACGCAGGACGAGTTCTCCGTGACCCAGACGCCGTCGGCACCCGGCGCGGCGGTGCTCGTCGCGGTCGGCGCGGTCGCGTTCCTGCTCGGCTCGCGCGTGTGGCGGGCGTGGGGCTGAGGCCGCCGGCGGGACCGGACGGACCGCTCAGACCGTGACCTGCGTGAGCGGCATCGACGAGTCGACCGGCAGGTCCAGCGGGCTGGGCCGCACCCCGCGACGGACCACCGCGGCCCCGAGCGCCGCGATCATGGCCCCGTTGTCCGTGCAGTAGCGGATCGGCGGGATGCGCAGCGTGATGCCGGCCTCCGCGCAGCGCTGGGCCGCCAGCTCGCGCAGCTGCGAGTTGGCGGAGAACCCGCCGCCGACGACGAGCGTGTCGACCCCGTGCCGCCGGCACGCCGCGATCGTCTTCGCCGTGAGCACGTCGGCGACCGCTGCCGCGAACGACGCGGCGACGTCGTTCAGCGGGATCTCCTGCCCGGCGTCCCGGCGCGCCTCGACCCAGCGCGCGACGGCCGTCTTCAGCCCCGAGAAGGAGAAGTCGTCCGCGTGCCGGGCCTGGTCCTTGGCTGCCGTGAGCCCGCGCGGGAAGCGGATCGCCGTCGGGTCGCCCTCGCGCGCGAGGCGGTCGATGTGCGGCCCGCCCGGGTAGGGCAGCCCCAGCAGGCGCCCCACCTTGTCGAAGGCCTCCCCCGCGGCGTCGTCGAGCGTGTGCCCGAGCTCGGTGACGTCGGTCGCGACGTCGTCGACGAGCAGGAGCGAGGAGTGCCCGCCCGAGACGACGAGCGCCATGACGCGCTCCGGGAAGGCGCCGTGGACGAGCTCGTCGACGGCCGCGTGCCCGATGACGTGGTTGACGCCGTAGAGGGGCACGTCGAGCCCGACGGCGAGGGCCTTGGCGGCGGCGGCGCCCACGGTGAGCGGGCCGACGAGCCCGGGCCCCGCCGTGACGGCGATCGCGTCCACCTGCCCGAGGTCGACGTCGGCCCGCTCGAGCGCGGTGCGCAGCGTGGGCACCATCGCCTCGAGGTGGGCGCGGGACGCGATCTCCGGGATGATCCCGCCGAAGCGCGCGTGCTCGTCCATCGAGCTCGCGACGACGTCGGTGAGCAGCTCGCTGCCCTGGTCGGTGACCCGCACGAGCGCGACGCCCGTCTCGTCGCAGGAGGTCTCGATGCCGAGGACGAGCGCGTCAGACATGGTGTCCAGGGTAGGCGTCGCCGGCCGCGTCCCCGGCCACGGGCCCGGAGCCGGGCGCCGGCGCGGGAGCCAGCTCGAGCCGCATCGTGAAGGCGTCGACGTCCTCGGGCTGGTAGTACCGGCGACGGCGTCCGAGCACCTCGAACCCCGCGGCCCGGTAGAGCGCGAGCGCGGGCTCGTTGTCGACGCGCACCTCGAGGAGCACGGCCTGCGCCCCGAGCTCGCGGGCGCGGCCGACGAGCGCCGCGAGCAGCGCCGCGCCGAGCCCGCGGCGCTGCGCCGCCGGCACGACGCCGAGCGTCATCACCTGGGCCACGTCGCCGTCGAACCACAGGCCCGCGTACGCGGCCAGCACGGGCGCACCGTCCGGGCCGGCGACGTCGACGCCGACGTACCAGCGCCCGTCGGCCGCGAGCTCCTCGCGCAGCATCCCCACCGACCACGCCGAGGGGCCGAACAGCTCGCGCTCGATCTCGGCCAGGCGGGGGACGTCCGCGGCGACGAGCCGGCGCAGGTCGCCGGGAGCGTGCGGCGCAGCGCTCACCCGGTGACCCGCTTGCGGGCGGCGGCCGGCATGACGTCGGGCCGGCGCAGGTAGAGCGGCTCGGTGGGCAGGGGCTCGCCGGTGGTCAGGCCCGCGAGGCCACCGCGCCGCGCGAGGGCGAGGCGCGCCAGGACGGCCGCATCCACGCCGTCGACGAGGGGCGCGTCGCCCGCGGAGGGCAGGGGGTGCACCGCGAGGCCGGGGCCGACGACGACACCCCCACGCGCCGCGAGCGTCGCGGCCAGGTCGTCGGGCCGCACGACGGCGGGTCCGTCCACCGGGACGACGTCGCCCCGGGCCTCGCCGTCACCGGCGCGGCGGTACCGCGCCGTGTACAGCTCGCGGCGTCGCGCGTCCGTGACGACGACGACCTCGGCGTCGCCCGGGGCGCCCGCCTCCCACGCCTGGACGGCGAGGGCGTCCAGCGAGCACACCCCGTGGACGGGGACGCCGAGCGCGAAGGCCAGCGTGCGGGCGGTCACGAGCCCCGCGCGCAGGCCCGTGAAGGGCGCGGGGCCGGTCCCGGCGACCACGGCGCCGAGCGCGCGCCGGTCGACACCGGCCT
>NZ_JACEXH010000158.1:0-7379 GCF_014525465.1 Actinotalea sp. JY-7885
CTCACCGCCCAGGCCGAGGCGTGGGCGACCGGCCAGCGGACGCAGGCCCTGCAGGTCGCCGCGGCGGCCATCGAGCAGGCCGACGCCGTCGCCGCGACGGCCGCGCCCGTCGTGGACCCCGGCGCCGTCGCGCCGCTGGACCAGGCGGTCGCCAGCCTCGAGGCCATGATCGGCTCTGCCGAGCCGGCCCCGGGCACCACCCAGGCCGCCGAGACCGAGCTGCGCGACACGCTCCTCGAGCGCACGAGCCGCGCCTCCGGCGGCCGGGGTGCCGTGCCCACCGACGGCGACGCCGAGGCGCCGGCCGAGGCCACGCCGGCGCCGCAGGCACCCGTCGCCCCGGTCTCGGACCTGGCGGCCACCCAGGAGATGGTCCAGGTCGCGGAGCAGGTCACGGCCCTCGCCGCACAGGTGCAGGCGGCGACCGAGGCACGCATCGCGGAGAACGCCGCCCGCGCGGCCGCCGAGGCGGCCGCCGCGGAGATGGCCCGCAAGGTCGCCATCGCCGAGGCCGCACCGAACGGCGAGATCCCGGCCGAGGCGCTGTGCGCCCCGGCGTTCGCGGCCGACGAGCTCCTGCGCTGCGACGCGGCCGAGGCGCTGGAGCGCCTCAACGAGGCCTACCGCGCCGAGCACGGCCACGACCTGTCGGTCGTCAGCTCCTACCGCAGCTACGGCATGCAGGTCGCCACGCGGCGCTCCCGCGGCGGCCTGGCCGCCACCCCCGGCACCTCCAACCACGGCCGCGCCGTCGCCGTCGACTTCGGGAACTTCGGTCGGCTGGGCAGCTTCAGCCACCCCGACTACCTCTGGATGAAGGAGCACGGGCCCGCGTTCGGCTGGCACCACCCGTCGATCATGGAACCCGGCGGCGGCGGCCCCCAGGAGCCGTGGCACTGGGAGTACGGCACCGACGCCGGGTGGGACAGCCCGAACCGCTGACGCGGCGTCCTGCCCACGGGGTATCCTCGAACACACGTTCGAGCAGCAGGAGGATCCCGTGGTGGGTGGGGACGGGCGCGTGGTCGCCAACCGGGACCAGCCCGCCGACGTGCCGGTGCGGCCGATGGGCGAGGTCCCCGTCATCGTGCGGGTGCAGTGGGCGGACGGGACCGAGGAGTGGCGCCCGGCCCGCGCCAACCGGTGGACCACGTCGCACGTCTTCGTCTGCTGGCGGGACAACCCGTCGGACGCCACCACGGAGCGCTACGAGTGGCTGCGCGCCGGTGACGTGATGCGCTCCGTCAGCTGGCTGGTGCCGCCCCACCGCACCCCGCTGCCCGGCCGGCGCTGAGGCCCGGAAGCGGCCGCTGCGGGGGAACCCGCACGTCGGGGCCACCGCCCCCGCCCCCGCCCGCTCGCGCGCCGGGCGGTCGGCCCGCACGATGGGCCCGTGCGGGACAACCACGCCGTGGCGGGTGTCGGTCGACGGCAGCGCGCCGTCGTCGGCGTGGTCGTCGCGACCGCGCTGCTCGGCGGCTGCGCGACGGTCGGCGACGTCTTCCCGCACGCTGCCGACGCGGTGCCGCGGATGGACGCCCTCGTGGCCACCGGGACCGACGTGGCGCCCCCGGCTGCGCCCGAGCCCGCGGAGCCCGCCTGCGTGCCGGCACCGCTCGAGCAGCGCGCCGCCGCCGTGCTCGTCGTGGGGCTCCCCGGTGTGACGGCGCCCGACGACGCGTTGGCGCAGCAGGTCGTCGATCTCGGCGTCGGCGGCGTCTTCCTCTCGGAGTCCAACGTCCGCTCCGCCGCGCAGGTCGCCACGCTCTCGGCGGGGCTGCGCGAGCGCGCCGCCCGGCCGCTGCTCGTCTCGACCGACGAGGAGTCGGGGCGGGTCGCCGTGACCCGCGCCATCGTGGGCGCGGGCCCCTCGCCGCGCCGGCTCGCGGCGATGTCGACCGCCGAGGTCCAGGCGTACGCCGCGGGGCTCGGCGCGCGCCTCGCCGAGGTCGGCGTCGACCTGGACCTCGCCCCGCTGCTCGACCTCGACGACGGCGCCGCCGGCGGCGTCATCGGGGACCGCTCCTTCAGCGCCGACCCGGCGACCGCCTCGCGGTACGGCCTCGCGTTCGCGGCCGGGCTCCAGGACGCGGGCGTCACGCCGACCGTCAAGCACTTCCCGGGGCAGGGCCGCGCGACCGACGACACCCACGCCGGGAGCGCCGTCGTGACGACGCCCCTGGCCGAGCTGCGGACCACGGACCTGCTGCCGTTCCAGGACGCCGTCGACGCCGGGGTGCCGGTGGTCATGCTCAACCACGTGCAGTACGAGGCCCTGGACCCCGCCCTGCCCGCCTCGCTGAGCCCCGCGGCGTACGCGCTGCTGCGCGAGATGGGCTTCGAGGGCGTCGCGATGACGGACAGCATCGGCATGGGCGCCGTGAACGTGCGGTGGGACTTCCCGGTCGCGGCGGTGCTCGCGGTCGGTGCGGGCGCCGACGCCGTCCTGGCGACCGACGGCAACCAGGCCGTCCGGATGCGTGACGCCCTCGTCGCCGCCGTGCACGCGGGCGAGCTGCCCGAGGGGCGCCTCTCCGAGGCGGCGGCACGGGTCACGGCACTGGCCGGGGGCGACGCGCGCGCGATGTCATGCCTCGATCCCGGGGTGCCGGGAAGGGGCGGACCAGGAGAGACTGGCCGAGCAGCCGTCAGCGTGCCCCGCTAGGGTCCCGCAGAGCGACGCGCACCATCACGACGGAGGACCCATGGCCAGGCGGGTGAAGTCGGTCGAGCAGTCGATCCGCGAGACGGACGAGCCGGCCCACCGGCTCAAGCGCGACCTCAGCGCGTGGGACCTGGTGGTGTTCGGGGTCGGCGTCATCGTCGGCACGGGCATCTTCGTGCTCACGGGCACCCAGGCCGCCACGAACGCTGGCCCCGCGGTGGTCCTCTCGTTCCTCCTCGCGGGGCTCACCTGCGGGCTCGCGGCGCTGTGCTACGCCGAGCTCGCCTCGTCCGTGCCCGTCGCGGGCAGCGCGTACACGTTCTCCTACGCGACCCTCGGCGAGGTCGCGGCGTGGATCATCGGGTGGGACCTGCTGCTCGAGCTCATGCTGGGCGGCGCGGTCGTGGCGCGCGGCTGGTCGGCGTACCTCGCGCAGCTCTTCGGCCTGCCCACCTGGCTCGCCGGTGACGCCGCCCGCCCGGACTTCGCGGCGATGGCCATCGTCATCCTGCTGGGCTTCCTCCTCATCCGCGGGTCCAAGCTCTCCAGCCGGTTCACCGCCGTGCTCGTCGTGGTGAAGATCGCCGTCGTGCTCCTGGTGATCGTGCTCGGCGCCATGTACATCAACACGGCGAACTGGAGCCCCTTCGTCCCGCCCGCCGAGCCGGCTCCGGCCGCCGAGGGCGGCGGCCTCATGCACCAGCCGATCATCCAGGCGTTCCTCGGCCTGGAGCCGACGATGTTCGGGGCGTTCGGCGTCGTCGCCGCCGCGTCCGTCGTCTTCTTCGCCTACATCGGGTTCGACATCGTGGCCACCACGGCCGAGGAGACGCGCAACCCGCAGCGGGACATGCCGCGCGGCATCCTGGGGTCGCTCGCCATCTGCACGGTCCTCTACATGGCCGTCGCCGCCGTCATCACCGGGATGGTGCCGTACGGGGAGCTCAACACCGCGGCGCCGCTGGCCGAGGCCTTCTCGAGCCTCGGCCTCACGTGGGCGGCGCGGCTCATCGCGCTCGGCGCCGTGGCCGGGATCACGAGCGTGATCCTCGTGCTGATGCTCGGCCAGTCCCGCGTGCTCTTCGCGATGGCTCGCGACCACCTGCTGCCCCCGGGTCTGGCACGCGTCCACCCGAAGTTCGGCACGCCGTGGCTCATCACCGTCGTGGTCACGGCGTGCGTCGCCGGGCTCGCCGGCTTCGTCCCGCTCGAGACGCTCTCCGAGCTCGTGAGCATCGGCACGCTCTTCGCGTTCGCCGTGGTCTGCATCGGCGTCCTCGTGCTGCGCCGGACGCGTCCCGACCTGCCGCGCTCGTTCCGCACGCCCGGCGTGCCCCTCGTCCCGATCCTCGGTGTGGTGGCGTGCCTGTGGCTCATGATCAACCTGCCGCTGGACACGTGGATCCGCTTCCTCGTCTGGATGGTGATCGGCCTCGTGGTGTACATGGCCTACGGCCGGCGGCGCAGCCGCCTGGCGACCGGCGCGACGACCGGCGCGACGCAGGGCGAGGCATGAGCCCGAGCACGCTCCTGCTGGTCCGCCACGGCCAGAGCCTGGGCAACGTGGCGGCCGACGCCGCCCACTCCTCCGGTGCCGAGGTCGTGCCCGTCCCCGCGCGCGACCCGGACGTCGAGCTCTCGGCGCTGGGCGAGGCGCAGGCCCGCGCGCTGGGCGCATGGCTGGCTGCGCAGCCGGTCGCGGAGCGTCCCGCGACCGTGTGGGCGTCGCCGTACGTCCGCGCCCACCGGACCGCCGAGATCGCCCTGCGCTCGGCCGGTCTGGACCTGCGTGTCCGCCTGGACGAGCGCCTGCGGGACCGCGAGCTCGGGGTGCTGGACACGCTGACCGGCCGCGGCGTCGACGCCCAGCAGCCGTTCGAGGCCCAGCGCCGGCGCTGGCTCGGGAAGTTCTACTACCGACCGCCGGGCGGGGAGTCCTGGGCCGACATCGCGCTGCGGCTGCGCGCCTTCCTCACGGACCTCGACGTGCTGCGTGCGGCGGGCGCGGTGGGCGAGGGCCCCGTGATGGTCGTGTGCCACGACGCGCCCATCATGGTGCTGCGCTACCTGTGCGAGGAGCTGACCGAGTCGGAGATCCTCGCCGTCGGGCGGGAGCGCTCGCTGCGCAACACGTCGGTCACGCGCCTCGTGCGCGACGGGGGCCCGGGCACCGTCTGGACGATGCGCGACTTCGACGCGGCGGACCACCTGGCCGAGCTCGACGTGCCGGCGACCGCGCCTCCGGGGACCACTGATGGCGCGCTCTGAGCCGATCACGCCGGCCACCCTGCGCGCGTGGCCGCTCCCCCGGGACGCCGGGTCCAAGGACGAGCGCGGCTCCGTGCTCGTCGTGGGCGGCGCGCGGGAGACGCCGGGTGCGGCGATGCTCGCCGGCATCGCGGCGCTGCGCGTCGGTGCGGGCCGGTTGACGTTCGCCGTCGCGGAGTCGGTGGCGACGGCCGTCGCCGTCGCCGTGCCCGAGTCCGGCGCGGTGGGGCTGCCGGAGACCGCGGGTGGCCTGCTCGACGGGGCCGGGACGGACCGCCTGGCCCCGAACCTCGAGCGCGCACGGGTCCTCGTGGTCGGGCCCGGCCTGGCGGGGGCCGACGAGACCCTGGCCCTCCTCGAGACACTCCTGCCGCTGGTGGGCAGCGACACCCAGGTGGTGCTCGACGCCTTCGCCCTCGGGGTCCTGCCGTCGGTGGACGACGCCCTCGTGGCCCGCCTCGCGGGCCGCCTCCTCCTGACGCCCAACGGCGACGAGGGCGCGCGCCTGCTCGACGGCGACGAGGACGACCCCGTCGCCATGGCCCCCCGCATCGCGCGGCGGTACGGCGCCGTGGTCACGTGCCGCGGCGCCGTCGCGGACCCGGACGGCGCCCTCCACGAGGCCTCGACCGGCAACGGCGGCCTCGCGACGTCCGGCAGCGGCGACGTCCTGGTGGGCGCGGTCGCCGGGGTCCTCGCCCGCGGCGCGACGCCGCTCCAGGCGGCGTGCTGGGGCACCCACCTGCACGGCGCCTCGGGCGGCCGGCTCGCGGCGCGCGTCGCCCAGCGCGGCTACCTGGCCCGCGAGCTGCTGGAGGAGCTCCCCTCGGTCCTCACCGAGCTCGAGGCCTGACCACGCCGTCGTCCTGCAGGTCGTGCTCGGCGAGCTCGCGGAACTCGTCGGGGACGCCGTTCGACCTGGTCAGGGCCGGGAGGTAGCCGACCGCCCCGGCGCCGAACCGCTGCCGGATCGCGTCCATCGAGCCGTCGACGGCGTGCCGCGCCGCACCCGTCGGGGATCCCGCGCGCCAGGGGTCGCTGGGCCCGAGCTCGAGCTCCAGCTGGATCGCGCGCTGCTCGGCGAGGTGGGAGACCTGGACGCCGAGCAGCGAGATCTCCGGCTCGTCGGGCGTCTCCTCGATCGCGGCCCACGCCAGCCGCTCGGCGACCTCGGTGAGCGTCAGCGTGCTGGCCACGGCCACGTCGAGGGTCCGCGAGCGCGTGACCGAGCGCATCCCCGCGAAGCGGACCCGCACGGTCACGGTCCGGCCCGCCTGGTGCGTGGCCCGGAGCCGGCGCGAGACCCGGTCGGCCAGGTGGGCCAGCACCTCCCGCACGAGGTGCCGCTCGGGCCGGCGCCGCCCGAGCGCGGACTGGGCACCGACCGACCGGGCGCGCCGGGACGTCACGACGGGTCGCGGGTCGTCGTCGTGCGCCATGGCGTGGAGCTTGCGCCCGACGCCGCGGCCGAGCAGGTACTCCACGAGGTCCGTCGGCATCCGCGCCAGCTCGCCGATGGTGCGGATCCCGGCGTCGGCCAAGCGGCGCGAGGTCACGGGCCCCACGCCCCAGACGAGGTCCACGGACAGCGGCGCGAGGAACTGCTGCTCCGTGCCGGGCGTGACCACCACGAGCCCGTCCGGCTTGGCGACCTGGGAGGCGATCTTCGCGAGGTGCTTGGTCCGCGCGACGCCGACGGAGATCGGCAGGCCGACGTCGCCGCGGACGCGACGACGCACCATCCCGGCGATCGTCTCGGGCGTCCCGAACAGGTGCGTCGCCCCCGAGACGTCGAGGAACGCCTCGTCGATCGAGATCCGCTCCACCTCCGGCGTTACGTCCTCGAGCACCGCCATCACCCGGTCGGCGATCCGCTGGTACTCCCCGAAGGTGCCGCGCACGAAGACGAGCGAGGGGCACAGCCGCGCGGCGCGCCACCCCGCCATCCCGCCCTGGACCCCGTAGGCCTTCGCCTCGTACGACGCCGCCAGCACGACGCCGCCCGTCGGCCCGCCGCCGACCGCCACGGGGCGTCCGCGCAGGTCCGGGTCCAGCAGCTGCTCGACCGACGCGTAGAACGCGTCCAGGTCGGCGTGCAGGATCGTCGCGGCGGTCACGCGATCAGCGTACTCGAACACACGTTCGACAGCGCCGGTCGCGGGCGCGGCGCACAGCGATGGCAAGGACCCGCGGGTCCTTGCCATGCTCAACGTATAGCGCGCCCGGGATCTTGCGGCAAGACCCCCGTCGCGCCGGAGAATCGCCGGCCTGGGCCGCCGACGATCGGAGCCGCACCATGGAACCCGTCACGACCAGCGCGTTCGCCCTGCCGGAGCGCCTCGCGGCGAAGGCCGACCCGCGCCTCACGGCCGACGACGACCGCCACCTCGCCGCGGTCGCGGCGGCGCTCGCGGCGGCCGCCGCGACGGCCTCGACGCGCCTCACC
>NZ_JACEXH010000159.1:0-7238 GCF_014525465.1 Actinotalea sp. JY-7885
GCGCGCGGGCGGCGGCCGCGGCGCGGCGGACGTCGTCGCGGCCCCGCAGCCACGCGGGGACCGCCCAGCCGTCGCCGACGTCGCGCGTCGTGCCCGGGACGGCCTCGAACGGGTCGGCGTCGGCCACCGCGATGACGAGGACCTCGTGGTGCAGGCACACGGTCTTCAGGGCGTCGTGGTGGGCGACGGTCGGGTTGGCCTCGTCGGTGACCAGCACGACCAGGGAGCGGCGGGTGAGCGCGCCGACGCGGGCGAGCAGCCGGCCGACGTCGGACGGCGGCGCCTTGACCTCGTACGCGCGCTCGACGTGGCGCAGCAGGAGCTCCAGGTGGCCCGTGCCCGCGCGCGGGGGGAGCTGGACCAGACGCTCCTCGTCGCCGGCCACGAGCGCGACGCGGTCACCGCGGTCGCGTGCGAGGTAGGCGACCAGCGTCGCGGCGTCGAGCGCGACCGCGCCCTTGGTCTCGCCGCCGGCGGCGGCCGCCGCCATGGTGCGGCCGGTGTCCACCGCCAGCACGAGGCTCAGGTTGCTCTGACGCACGAAGCGCCGGATGACGGGGATGCCGGCCCGGGCGCTGGACTTCCAGTCGATGTCGCCGACGTCGTCGCCTGGGCTGTAGAGCGACAGGTCGTCGAAGTCCTGGCCGTGGCCTTGCAGGATCGAGCGGTGGCGCCCGTCGAGCAGCCCCGTCGCGCGCCGTGCGAGCGGCAGCTCGAGGCGCGAGCGCAGGTGCGCGAAGCGCGACGCCGACCGGCGCGCCGGAGCCGCCGCGGCGGCGCTCGGCGCGGCGTACGGGGGTGTCGCGGGCGCGGCGCCGCCGACGGGGGACCAGGACACGGTGGGGCCCGGGGTCAGGGGGTCGGCACGGCGTCGAACACCGCGTCGACCAGCTGCTCGGTGGGCACGTTGTCGGCGAGCGCGTCGAAGGTCCGCACGATGCGGTGGCGCAGCACGGGGTGGCGCATCGCCTTGATGTCCTCGGGCGTGACGTAGTTGCGGCCGGCCTGCAGCGCCAGGGCCTGCCCGATGCGCATCAGCGCGATCGACCCTCGAGGGCTCGCGCCGACGCGGATGAGGCGGTCGATGCCGGGGATGGGGCGCGGGCCGCCGCCCCGGGTGGTCGCGACCAGGTCGACGACGTACCGCTTGATCGCGGCGTCGACGTACACGCGGTCGGCCATCGCCTGGAGCCGCTCGAGGTCGGCGAGGCTGATGGGCTCACCGGTGATCGCGGCCGTCTGCCGGCCGGTGGAGATCCGCTCGAGGATCTCGACCTCCTGCGCCGCATCCGGGTAGCTGAGGACCTCCTTGACGAGGAACCGGTCCATCTGGGCCTCGGGCAGCACGTAGGTGCCCTCCTCCTCGATGGGGTTCTGCGTCGCGAGCACCATGAAGGGGCGCGGCAGGGGGTAGACCTCGCCGCCGATCGAGGTCTGCTTCTCCTGCATCGCCTCGAGCATGGCCGACTGCGTCTTGGCGCTCGAGCGGTTGATCTCGTCCAGCAGCACGAGGTTCGCGTGCACGGGGCCGAGCTGGGTGGAGAACGCGCCCGTCGCGTAGTTGAAGATCTGGGTGCCGACGATGTCGTTGGGCATCAGGTCGGGCGTGCACTGGATGCGGTGGAACGAGCCCGACACCGCGGCGGCCAAGGTCTGCGCCGCCGTCGTCTTGGCGAGGCCGGGGACGCTCTCGAGCAGGATGTGGCCGCTGGCCAGGAGGGTGCTGACGAGCGCGACCCGCAGGTTGTCCTGCCCCACCACGCGCTGGGCGAAGACGGCGTCGATCCGGTCCAGCAGGCGCCGCGCCTCGACGTGGTCGGTGTCGTTGATCGGCTCGGTCAGCATGCGTGGTCCTCCGGTGGCCGGCTGGGGGCGCACGGCTCGACGAGGGCTTCGGCGAGCCCGGCGTGGCGGTGCGGCAGACGGCGAGTATGCCAGTCGCCGCGCGGACCGCCAGGGGGGCGGCGCACCTGTGGACCGACCCGTGCTGGCGCGCGGCGCGGCGTCGCCCGATCGGTCCAGTGCGAGACCTGGGCACGGGCGGCGGCGCTCGCCGGTGCCGGGATGACCGCCTTCTACGACGCCGACGCCGCGCTCGCCGAGGTCCAGCGCGACATCGCGCAGGCCGCCGAGCGCGCCGAGAAGGCGCAGCAGGTCAAGGCCGAGATCGACGCGGTCCGCGCGGCGCAGCGCGAGGCCGGCGGGCGCGCCGTCGCCGCGATGGCCGAGGCTTTCGGCGAGGACCCGGCGACCACGCAGCACCTGCGCGCCGAGATCGGGCAGCGCTACACCTGAGGATCGTGGACCGGCCTACCGCTGAGCGGTCGTGGAGCGTCACACTCGTCCCGGTTCCGGTGGGTCGCGTGAGGGGGCGGATGAGCGAGCTCGAGGTCGATACGCAGGTGCTGACGGCGCACGGGTCGAGGTTGGCGATGGTGGCCGATGCCGTGCGCTGGCGCACGACGCCGCGAACCAGGTCGACCTGCACGACGGTGCGTTCGGGTTGCTGTGCGCGTTCCTGCCGGGGTTCGTCAACACGGCGGAAGTGGAGACGGGTCGGGCCATCGGCGCGGCGCGGGACACGCTCGAGGCGATGGTCGACGGCGTGGTGGCGATGGCTGAGGACTATCGCGCTGCGGACGACGGGGTCCGGGGCCGGATGGACACGATCGCCGGAGTGCTGCCGTGACGGCGATCGTGCAGTCAGGGCGGCTCACGGTCGAGCGCTCGGACATCGCACCCTGGTTCGGGCAGCAGGGTGGCGGGATGCAGTACAGGTTCTTCAGCCCGACCGGCAAGGAGCTTTCTCAGGGGGACCTGATCGGTCTGGGCGTCATTCGCAAGGTGGGGAGCCGAACCATGGTCGACCAGCCGCAGGCGCCGCCCGAGTTCGTCGCGTTGCGCGCCGAGGGCGAGGCGCGGGGATTCGTCTACGGGATGGACTTCTTCGTCTGGGGGGTGCCCGGCAACGGCAGCAGCGAGTCGATCATCTTCGGGTGCGAGGGGGCGGACTACACCGTCACCTACAGCGACATGGGACGCGAGAGACGCTTGTACGCCTCGGCGTCCTACGACGATGCGAAGCGCCGCTTCTTCGACGAGGTCGCGCGCCTCGCCGGCCCTCGTGGCCGAGGACCGCTGGCTGGCAAGCCCGCACAGACCGGCTACGAAGGCATGACCCAGGAGCAGGTCTACGAGCAGCTCAAGCGCCAGGGCTACTTCTGAGCCGGGACGGTGGAGAGGGTGTCAGGCATGGCTTCGCGAGCTTTCGGCATCCGTCTGAGCTCCTCGGACGGACGGGCGCGGTACGACTACGGGATCGACGAGCAGGATCCCGAGCGTGGCGTCCTCGTCATCCCGGCGACGGATCCTGACGCCTGGTTCATCGAGGGGCGTGGGGACCGGCCGAGGATGGCCTCGGCCGTGATGGCGACGGCGTACCGGGAGTTCCAGCGCACCGGCGAGTGGCCCGCCAACGCCTCCGTCTTCACCGGCTGAGCGGCAGGGCTGGATGAGCTCCCTGACGAACGTCGCCGCCCACGAGACCGACGACGTCTCGCGCGAGGCGATCGAGCGCCTGCTCGACGACCTCGAGGGGCACGCCGGCGAGGAGTCCGCGAGCGTCTCGGTGAGCCACGAGAGCGGGTGGAACCTCGAGCTCTTCACCGACCTGACAGTCCTCGAGGACGTCGAGGCGGACCCGGGGACGGAGCGGCACCTGCGCGGCCTGTCGCGGGACGAGCGGCTGCGGCTGGCGCTGCTCCTCGTGGCGGGCAGGACGGACGACGTGCTCGCGCTGGACTGGGTGCCCGGCTATGGCTCCTGAGCAGGGCCGGTACGCCGGCCGGCCGGCGCAGGGTCGCACGCCCGACGTCGAGGCCTTCGCGCGGGCGCTCGTCGACCAGACCTTCTTCGCCGACCAGCAGCAACCCTGAGCCGCCCGCGGACCACGCCGACAGGTGACCGGGACCTGCGTGCGCGGGGCCGCCGTAGGCTGGTCGGGTGACTGGTCCGAGCGTGCCGACGACCACGGCCCGGCTCCCCGCCGCGGCGCTCGTCTCCGGGTTCCTCCTGGCGCTCGCGGCCGCCGTCCTCGGTGTCGCGTTCTCCGGCGCCGTCGACGCCGCGCTGCTCGACCCGGGTCCCGCGGTGCGCTGGGGCCTGCCGCTCGCGACGGTGACCTCGGAGCTGGCGGCTGCCGTGACGCTCGGCGCCCTCGCGCTCGCCGCCTTCGTCCTGCCCCGCGCCGCCGGCCGCGCGCCGGGCGAGGGCCGCGCCTGGCCGACGGCGCCCGTGGTGGCCTCCGTCGCGGCCGGCGTGTGGGCCCTCGCGAACGTCGCGCAGCTCGTGCTGACCTACGCCTCGATCGTCGGCCGTCCGGTCGGCGGCGCGGGCTTCGGCTCGGAGCTCGGGCTCTTCGTCACGTCCGTCGGCCTGGGGCGCACGCTCCTGGCCGTGACCGTCGTCGCGGCGCTGACCTGCATCGTCGCGCTGCTGGTGACGCGTCCGCTCGGGGCCTTCGCGGCCGCGCTGCTCGCGACGTCGGCCCTGGTGATGCTCGCGACCACGGGGCACAGCGTCGGCGCGACGAACCACGAGCTGGCCGTCTCCTCGATGTTCCTGCACCTCGCCGGTGCCGCGGTCTGGATCGGCGCGCTCGCGGGCCTGGCACTGCTCAGCGGGCGGCTCGGCCGCGACCTCGCGCCGTCGGTCGCGCGGTTCTCCTCGATCGCGGCCTGGTGCTTCGTCGCCGTGGCCGTCTCCGGGACCGTGAACGCCGTCGGCCGCATGGACGAGGTCGCCGACCTCGCGACGCCCTACGGCGTGCTCCTCCTGGCCAAGGTCGCGCTGTTCGCCGTGCTGGGCGTCCTGGGCTGGCTGCACCGGCGCGCGGTCGTCCGGCGCCTGGCCGAGACGCCCGCGTCCCCGCGCGCGCCGGGCGTCTTCTGGCGCCTGGTCGCCGTCGAGATCGCCGTCATGGGTGCCGTCTCCGGCGTTGCCGTCGCGCTCGGCTCGACCGCGCCGCCGGCCGACCTCGAGCCGCCGACGGCGCCGACGCCGGCCGAGATCGTCACGGGACACCCACTGCCGCCCGAGCCGTCGTTCGACCGCTGGCTCACCAGCTTCCAGTGGGACCTGATCCCGGCGCTCGGCTGCCTCGCCGCCGTCGTCGTCTACGGGCGCTGGGTCGCGCGCCTGCGGCGGCGCGGCGACACGTGGCCGGTGCACCGCACCCTGTGCCTGGTCGCGGGCATGGTCCTGCTCGCGTGGACGACGTCGGGCGGGCTCGCCGTCTACGGCCACGTCCTGTTCAGCGCGCACATGCTCCAGCACATGGTGCTGGTCATGGTCATCCCGATCCTCGTGGTGCTCAGCGCGCCCGTGACGCTCGCGGCGCGCGCCCTGCCGCCGCGGGCGGACGGGTCGTGGGGCCCGCGCGAGTGGCTGCTCGGCCTGGTGCACTCGCGGTGGGCGCAGTTCTTCGCGAACCCCGTGGTGGCGGCGGTCAACTTCGCGGGCTCGATGTTCGTCTTCTACTTCACCGACGCCTTCGAGCTGGCCCTGACGAGCTACGTCGGGCACCTGCTGATGATCGCCCACTTCTCCCTGGCGGGGTACCTGTTCGTCAACGGGCTCATCGGCGTCGACCCGGGGCCCAAGCGCCCGGGCTACGCGCTGCGGCTGCTGCTGCTGTTCGCGACCATGGCCTTCCACGCCTTCTTCGGGCTCGCGATCGTCAGCTCCGAGGCGCTGCTCGCACCGCGGTGGTTCGGGCTGCTGGGCCGACCGTGGGGGCCGTCCGCCCTCGCGGACCAGCACACCGGCGGCGCCATCGCGTGGGGCATCAGCGAGCTGCCGATGCTCGTGCTGGCCATCGCGCTCGCCATCGCCTGGACGCGGGACGACGAGCGCACCGCGCGTCGCCGCGACCGGGCCGCGGACCGCGACGGCGACGCCGAGCTCGAGGAGTACAACGCGATGCTCGAGCGGTTGGGGCAGCGGCGCGGCTGAGCGGCCGGCGCGGGCTGCGGCAGTGCTGTCAGCGGGGCGGCTCGCCCGGCTCGGCGCGATCGGCGTCGCCGCGCTCGACGAGGTAGCTGCGGCCGTCCGGTCCGACGACGCGCTCGAGCGTCGTGCGCAGCTCGCTCTCGCGGCGGCGGTCGGCGTCCGTCGCGGGCCGCCCGCGGCGCAGGTCCCCGACCTCCGCCGGGCCGAGGAACGGCAGCAGGAAGCGCTCGGTGAAGCGGATCCCGAAGGGACGACGGCGCTGGTCGGACATGGTTCCTCGATCGTCGGAGCTCTCGACCACTGTAGGACGCACGCGGCTGCGCGAGCTGCCCACCCGGACGGTGGCGGTGGTCACCCGCACGAGCGATCCCGGACGCTCGACGCGCGGGCGCGAGGGGTCTCCGCCATGCTCGTCCCTGAACCGGCCGGGTCGCCCGGCCGCCGAGGAGGAGGAACGAGCATGGGTATCGGAACCGGGATCTTCCTGATCGTCGTCGGTGCGATCCTCGCCTTCGCCATCGCCCCCGACACGTGGGACGTGGTCAACCTGAACATGGTCGGCTACATCATGATCGCGGCGGGGATCATCTCCCTGATCATGGGCATGGTCTACAACAAGCAGCGCGCCAACACCAGCCACCGCGAGGTGGTCGAGCGGTACGACACGCGCACCCCCCCGCCGGCCGGCCCCGCCGTCTGAGCGGCACCCCCTGCACGACCCAGGACGCCGACGCCCGCGCCATGACTGTGGTGCGGGCGTCGTGCTGACCGGCCGACTCAGGCGTCGAGGACGCCGCGCACGATGCTGTCGCCCGAGTGGGCCGGGTCCCCGTCGAACGGCTCCTCGGACACGTCCACGACGGCGAAGTCCGACAGGTCCAGCCCCTCGGGCACGGTGAAGCGACCCTCGGATCCCTGCAGCACGCCGAGGCTCACCAGCCGCGTGACGTCCCGGTCGATGAGCCACACCTCGCGGAAGTCGCCGTCGCTGCCCGCGTCCTCGACCGAGAGGACCAGCTCGCGCGAGCCGTCGGGCGTGACCTCGACGACGGCCTCCCCGGTCGCGTCCCAGCCCGGGAGCGGCTCGAGCCTGGCCTGCGCGAGCACCTCGGAGTCGGCGTCGCGCTCGCGCACGCCGGACAGGAACGTCGCGCCCACGCCGCCGACCACGATGCCGGCCGCCGCGGCCGCCGCGATCCAGGGCAGCCGGGCGCCGCGGCGGCCGCGGG
>NZ_JACEXH010000160.1:0-7210 GCF_014525465.1 Actinotalea sp. JY-7885
CGCGACGACGAGGCCGCCGCCGATGCGGAGGCCGTCCTGGCGCTCGTCGGGGCCGTGCGGGACAGGCGGTCGGACGCGGGCTGGCAGGCCGTCGACGCGCTCGCCGCGCGCCCGTGGGCGACGCAGGAGGAGGTCGCCGCCGCGCTGGGCGTGAGCCAGCAGGCCGTCAGTCAGCGGCTGCGGACGGCCCTGTGGGGCGAGGAGCTCGCCGCGCGCGCGGCGGCTGCCCGGCTCCTGGCGCGGGCCGAGGGACGTGTCGGGGGCGACCGGTAGCCTCGCGGCGAGCCGTGCGGCGGGAACCCCCGGGACCCGGCGCGGCCGTCATGGCCCTGACGACGAAGGAGACGCGTGGACGACTGGCTCACCCTGGTGCTCGGCCTCGCCGCGCTGATCGTCAGCGCGGCCGGCGGCTGGCCGCTGACCTCCGGCATCCTCGCTCTGGCGGCGCGCTCCTCCGACGCCGGGGCCCCGGACGTCCCCGCGTCGCCCGGCGCCCTCCCGCAGCACGTCCCGGACGCGGCCGGTTCGACTCCCGGCGGCGACGGGCCCGTGGGCCCGGACGCGCAGGCGGCCCTGCGGGGCGGCACGTGGATCGGGATCCTCGAGCGGCTCGCCATCACGGGCTCGATCCTCGCCGGCTACCCGTCGGGCATCGCGCTCGTCATCGCCGTCAAGGGCCTGGGCCGGTACCCCGAGCTCCGCGAGCACCCGGGCACCTCGGAGCGCTTCGTCATCGGGACCCTCGCGTCCATGCTGTGGGCCGCCGTGGTCGGGGCCGTGGTGCGCCGAGTCCTCGCGGGCTGACGGTAGACTGCTCCGCGCGCGTCGCCGGGCGTCGCACGAGCCCCGACCGACCTGACAGGAAGATCTGCTGTGGCCACGACGAACGACCTGAAGAACGGCACCGTCCTCAACCTGGACGGCCAGCTGTGGACCGTCATCGAGTTCCAGCACGTCAAGCCGGGCAAGGGTGGCGCCTTCGTGCGCACCAAGCTCAAGAACGTGCTCTCGGGCAAGACGGTCGACCGCACCTTCAACGCCGGGACCAAGGTCGAGACGGCCAACGTCGACAAGCGCGACATGCAGTACCTGTACAAGGACGGCACGGACTACGTCTTCATGGACACGTCCACCTACGACCAGCTCAACGTGCCCGAGGCCACGGTCGGCGACGTCGCCAACTACCTCCTCGAGAGCCAGCAGGCCATGGTCGCGACGCACGACGGCAGCCCGCTGTACGTCGAGCTCCCGCCGTCGGTCGTCCTCGAGATCACCTACACGGAGCCCGGCCTGCAGGGCGACCGGTCCACGGGCGGCACCAAGCCCGCGACGCTCGAGACCGGCGCCGAGATCCAGGTCCCGCTGTTCCTCGAGCAGGGCACGCGCGTCAAGGTGGACACCCGCGACGGGTCCTACCTCGGCCGTGTGAACGACTGACTTGGCCGCACGCAGCAAGGCCCGCAAGCGCGCGCTGGACGTCCTCTTCGAGGCGGACCAGCGGGGCGTCCCGCCGCTCGAGCTGCTGGCGACGCGCATCGCGGAGCCGGGCCACGAGAGCGCGCTGCCGCAGTACGCCGTCGAGCTCGTCGAGGGCGTCCTGTCACAGCTCGACCGCATCGACGAGCTCATCGCGACGTACTCGCACGGCTGGACGATCGAGCGGATGCCGGCCGTCGACCGGGCGATCCTGCGCCTCGGCGCGTGGGAGATCCTCTTCAACGACGACGTCCCGGACGCGGTCGCGGTGGACGAGGCCGTCGAGCTCGCGCGGGGGCTCTCGACGGACGAGTCGCCGTCGTTCGTCAACGGGCTCCTGGGCCGGATCGTGGACCTGAAGCCGACGCTGTCGGTCTGACGACGTCTCAGACCGGGGTGCCGCCGACCGGCACGAAGTCGTAGAGCACGGCCCGCGTCGCGGGGTGGCGGGCGACCGACAACGGGCGGCGCCCGCGTACGGGGACCCGGGGGGACGGCCGGCCGAGCATGTTGCCCTGGACCACGGGCACGCCCATGTCCACCAGGGCCGTCAGCTCGGCGACGTTCTCGACCCCCTCGGCGACGACCTCGAGGCCGTGGGCCTCCGCGAGCCCGAGGATCGCCTTGAGGACTGCCACGCCCTCGCTCGTGGCGATGTCGTGCACGAACGTCTGGTCGATCTTGAGCACGTGGATCGGGAGCTCGCCCAGGCGTGACAGCGAGTTGTAGCCCGTGCCGAAGTCGTCGAGGGCGATCTTGACGCCGCGCTCGACGAGTACCGCGAGCGCGTCGCGCACGTGCTCGGCGTCGTAGAGCAGCGCGCTCTCGGTGACCTCGATGGTGAGCATGTCCCAGCGGTCGGTGCCCCAGGACCGCTCGACGAGAGCGACGAAGTCGGGCTCGTCGAGCTGGCGCGCCGCGACGTTGACCGCGACGGGCAGGTCGAACTGCTCCATCCCGTGCCGCGCGGCGACGAACATCTGGCGGCCGACCTCGACGATCAGGCCGGTCTCCTCGGCGAGGGGCAGCCACTCGCCGGGACGGCGCAGGGCGCCGTCGTGACGCCAGCGGGCGAGGACCTCCAGCCCGATGACCTCGAGGGTGAGGGCGTCGCTCAGCGGCTGGAAGTACGCGACGATCTCGCCGTCCCTGATGCCGACCTCGAGCTCGTCGCGCGCCGTCGCGCGGGCGTCGACGCGGGCCCGCAGGCGCTCGTCGTAGAGCGCCACGCCCGCGTGCGAGCGCTTGCCCTCGAGCATCGCCAGGTCGGCCTCGCGCAGCAGCCCGTCGGGGTCGACGACGTCGCCCGGTGCCCAGGTGGCCACGCCGACGGTGATCGTGGTGCGCACGACGTCCTCACCGGGCGCCTCGAACGTGTCCCGGACGCGCCGGGCGAGGGCCCGGAGCTCACCGTCGTCCGGCGCGCGGTCGAGGACGGCGACGAACTCGTCGCCGCCGTGGCGGGCCAGGAAGGTGCCCGCGCTGAGCACGGCCGTGAGGTGCTCGGCCGCGTGGACCAGCAGCGCGTCGCCCCAGGCGTGGCCGTGGCGGTCGTTGGCGAGCTTGAACCCGTCGAGGTCGCAGAACAGGACGGCGACGGGCGTGCGCTCCACGTTCGCCCGGTCGAGCGTCATCGCGAGGTGCTGGTCGAGGGCATGCCGGTTCGCGAGCCCGGTCAGGGAGTCGGTGAAGGCGGCGCGCTTGAGGCGCGAGGTCATCGCCTGGCGCTCGGCGGCGCTCGAGACGACGCGCGCCAGGTCACGCAGGAAGGCGGCGTCGACGGGGTCGTCGGGTCGGCCGTCCTCGGCGAACAGCTCGGTGACGAACCGGTCGCGCGACAGCGGCCGGATGGTCCCCACGATCCGGTCGTCGTCGAGGAGGCGGCGCGCGGCGGCGACGGCGCGCTCGAGCGCCTGCTCGGGCGTGCGCAGCAGCCACGCGTCGTTGGTCACGGCGCTCAGCGCGTCGCGCATGCTCGCGCGGCGCAGCCAGTCACGGCGCACCTCGGCGATGCGGAAGGCGGCCATGAACATCAGGCCGGCGATGAGCGGGACGACCCACAGCCCGGCGAGCCACTCCGTCGACTCGTTCGGCGGCGGGACGGCGGAGACGATGAGCAGGGTCGTCGAGACGGTCCCGGCGACGGTGACGACGGCCCCGACCGCGGTCATGGTCCGGCCCCGCAGCCGGCGCAGCACGGTGGTCGCCACCACCAGCAGGGGCACGAGCAGCACCGCGGTGCGGAGCGGGCCGTAGACCGGGATGCCGTCGACGTAGCGGTGGGCGAAGACGAGGTCGGTCGTGACCCAGAGCACGGCACCGCACGCGTACCACGCGGCCATGGCCGCGACCGGGCGCACGTCCGGACGACCGCCGCTGCAGACGCGGACGGCCGGCTCGCTGATCACCACCGCCGCAGCGACCGCGAGGAAGCGGAGAAGCAGGAGGGCGCTGTGCGCCGGCTCCGCCGTGAGGAGCAGCAGGCCGTTGACCAGGCTCACCGCCGCGAGCGCGAGCGCCCACACCACGGTCCAGAGCGCCTCGGCGGGGCGGAGCCCGTGGCGCCAGCCGCTCGCGTGCAGCGCGCAGAGCCCGACGACCACTCCCGCCACGAGGCACTGGAGGACGACGGACCACGTCAGCGCAGATCCGGACACATGGGCAGTATCGGTGGCGTACCGCTCCTGCTTGAGCCCGGCGCACCGGGCATTCAGGTGATGTGTGCGCGCTCAGCCGTCCGCGGGCAGGTGCCCGAAGCGGTGCCGCGTCCGGCTGATCGCCTGCTCCCGCAGGACGGTGCGCAGCTCCCGCTCGCCCGAGGCGACCACGGGCGCGTCGATGAGGGTCACCTCGCCGACGCGCGCGGCGACCGCCTCGCGCAGCCCCGCGCTGGTGCCGACCAGGCGGACGCGCCCCGTGACGGCCCCGTCGCGCACGCGTACCGCGAAGGCGTCGTCCGCCTCGCCGGGCGCCCGCGAGAGCGTCACCGGAACCCCGGCCAGCGCTGCCGCGGCGCGCACGCGCGTCACGTCCCGCTCCCTCGCGTCGGCGCCGACCCGGACCGTCAGGTGGGGCACGGGGCGGTAGCGCAGCACGTTCGCCTCGACGGCGAGCCCCGACGGGTCGTGCTCCACGCCGAAGTGCTCCCGCCAGCAGCGCTCGTCGTCGGCCCGCGCCCAGGCGAGCCAGCCGTCGTCGTCGCGGGGGACGTCGGGGGCGTCCGCCCACGCGCCGAGCTGCGGCACGTAGCCCGGACCGCCGGCCTTGGCGCCGGGCCCGACGGCGCTCGCCTTCCAGCCGCCGAAGGGCTGGCGCCGCACGATCGCCCCGGTGATGTGCCGGTTCACGTAGGCGTTGCCGACCTCCACGGCCCGGAGCCAGTGCTCGATCTCGCGCTCGTCGAGCGAGTGCAGTCCGCCGGTGAGCCCGAAGGCCACCTCGTTCTGCACGGCGATCGCCTCGTCGAGGGTCTCGACGCGCATGACGCCCAGCACGGGCCCGAAGACCTCCGTGAGGTGGAAGAAGGAGCCCCGCGCGACGCCGTGCTTGACGCCGGGCGTCCAGAGCCGGCCCTCGGCGTCGAGGCGGCGCGGACGCACGAGCCAGCGCTCGCCCGGGTCGAGCGTCGTCAGGGCCCGGAGCAGCCTGCCCTGCGCGGGCTCGACCAGCGGGCCGACGGCGACCCCGAGGTCGGACGCGGGCCCCACCCGGAGCGACGTCACGGCATCCGCGAGCTGGCGCCGCAGCCGGTCGTCGCGGCCCGCCGACCCCACCAGCACCAGGAGCGAGGCCGCCGAGCACTTCTGTCCCGCGTGGCCGAACGCCGACCGCACGACGTCCGCGACCGCCAGGTCGACGTCGGCCGACGGCGTCACGACGAGCGCGTTCTTGCCCGACGTCTCGGCGAGCACGTCCAGGTCCGGACGCCACGACGCGAAGAGCCGCGCCGTCTCGATCGACCCCGTCAGGAGCACGCGGCGCACGTCCGGGTGCGTCACGAGGTGCCGGCCGACGTCGCCCTCGGGCGCGTCGAGGACCTGCAGCAGGTCGGGGGCGAAGCCCTCCGCCTCGAGCGCCCGCCGCACGGCGCCGTAGGCCACGCCCGCGCTGCGCGGCGTCTGCGGGGCCGGCTTGGCCAGGACGGGGGACCCGGCGGCGAGCGCCGCCAGCGCGGAGCCGACCGGGATCGCCACGGGGAAGTTCCACGGCGGGGTCACGACGGTGAGCCCGTCCGGCCGGAACACCGCGCCGGGGACCGCACCGTCGGCGAGCGCCTCGGCGCGGTCCGCGTAGTACCGCGCGAAGTCGACGGCCTCGCTGACCTCCGGGTCACCCTCGGCGACGGTCTTGCCGGCCTCCTGCGTCATCACGGCGACGAGGTCCCCGCGCGCACGCTCCAGCTCGAGCGCGGCCCGCCGCAGCACCGCCGCGCGGCGCTCGGGCGACGCGGTGGCCCAGGAGTCGCGCAGGCCGAGGGCGACCGCCACGGCGTCGTCGACGTCGCGTTCCGTGCGGATGACCACGGCGGCCGGCACGTCGACGTCGCGCGCCGGGAGGGCCGCCGCCCAGGCGCGCGCCTCGGCGACGGCCGGGTCCGTGTCCGGGACGTTCTCGAAGCCCGGACCCGGGAGCGTCGGCTCGCCGCGGGGCACGCGCCGGGGCAGGGTGGCGGCGGTCGCGGCGCCGGCGACGGCGGCGACGAACGCGTCCCGCTGGCCTTCGACGCCCGCGGCGTCGCCGTCCTGGCCGCCGGCGAAGAGGTCGTGCAGGAAGTTCTGCGGCGCCGCGTTCTCCTCGAGGCGCCGCACGAGGTAGGAGATCGCCACGTCGAAGTCGTCCCGGGCCACCACCGGCGTGTAGAGCAGGACGTGGGTGTCGGGAGCGACGGCGTCGCGCACGGCACGGGCCTGGGCGGGCGCCATGCCCTGGAGCATCTCGACGTCCAGCGCCTCGCCGACGCCCCGCTCGCGCGCCAGGAGGTGGGCGAGCGCGACCCCGTAGAGGTTGTGGCTCGCGGCGCCGACCCGCACCGCGCCGGTGCGTGCGGGGTCCAGGGCACGGTCCAGGAGGCGCACCCAGGAGGCGTCGACCTCGGCCTTGGTCCCGTAGGGCGCCTGCGGCCAGCCGTGCAGCTCGGCCTCGACCCGCTCCATCGCGAGGTTCGCGCCCTTGACCAGGCGCACCTTCACGCGCGCCCCGCCACCGGCGACCCGGCGCGCCGCCAGGGCCGTGATCTCGTCCAGCGCCGCGTGGGAGTCGGGCAGGTACGCCTGCAGCACGATGCCCATGGCCATCGAGCTCAGGTCCGCGTCGGCGAGGAGGCGCTCGAAGACCGCGACGGTGAGCTGCAGGTCCCGGTACTCCTCCATGTCGAGGTTGAGGAACGTGCCGTGCGCGTGCGCGGACCGGTACAGCGGCTGCAGGCGGTCGACGACCCGGTCACGGCTGCCCGCGGTGTCCCAGGTGGCGAGCTGGCTCGCCACGGCGGAGACCTTCACCGAGACGTAGTCCACGTCGGGACGCTCGACGAGGGCCCGGACGCGGTCGAGGCGCGAGCGCGCCTCGACCTCCCCGAGCACCGCCTCGCCGAGCAGGTTGAGGTTGAGCCGGAAGCCCTCGGCGCGGGCGCGGGCGACGTGCCGGCGCAGGCCCGGGCCCGCGTCGGCGACGAGGTGCCCGACGAGCTGGCGCAGGCGGGCGCGCGCGGCCGGCACGACGACGTGCGGCAGGACCG
>NZ_JACEXH010000161.1:0-7199 GCF_014525465.1 Actinotalea sp. JY-7885
TGGGGGTGCGCGGCCTGGGCCGGGTCGGCACCGGCGTCGCCGCCGGCCTGGCCGGCGCCGGCGTGGGCACCCTCGTGCTCGAGGACGCCGGCCACGTGACCCGGCACGACGTGGGGGCGAGCGGCCTGCGCGACCAGGACGTGGGGCGTCCGCGCGCCGACGCGGTCGCCCGGCTGCTGCGCGACGTCGCGCCCGACGTCCGCACGTCCGACGGCGAGCCGGACCTCGTCGTGGTGGTCGAGCACCACGTCGCCGACCCCGTCGGC
Source organism: Actinotalea sp. JY-7885 (assembly GCF_014525465.1). Classification (NCBI taxonomy): domain Bacteria; kingdom Bacillati; phylum Actinomycetota; class Actinomycetes; order Micrococcales; family Cellulomonadaceae; genus Actinotalea; species Actinotalea sp. JY-7885. The sequence continues at coordinate 267 of NZ_JACEXH010000161.1, forward strand.
TACGCCCTGCTGCACGAGGCGGGCCGGAGCCACCTCTCGGTCGTCGTGCGCGAGGCGTCGGCGCTCGTCGGGCCGCTGGTCGTGCCGGGCAGGACGGGGTGCCTGCGCTGCGTCGACCTCGAGCGCACCGCGCGTGACGACCGCTGGCCGACGCTCGCCGCGCAGCTCGCCCGGGCGCCGGCCGCCCCGGAGGAGACCACCCTCGCGCTGGCCACCGCCGCGCTCGCCACCGCGCAGGCGCTCGCCCACGTCGACGGGCGGCCCGTGACGGTCCACGACGCGTCGCTCCTGCTCCGGCTGCCGGACGTGCTGCCCCACGTCGTGGCCTGGCCGCGACGCCACGAGTGCGGCTGCACCGCGCCCGACCCGGTGGCGACCGGCTGAGCCCGGGACGCCGAGGCCCCCGGCAGCGTGCTGCCGGGGGCCTGGCTCGGAGGGAGCGGGTGGTCAGGCCGCCGAGGTCTCGTCCTTGCGCGGACGGCCACGGCCGCGTTTGCGCGGCACGACGACGCCGCCGACGAAGACCTCACCACCCCAGACGCCCCAGGGCTCCCGGCGGGCGATCGCACCCTCCAGGCACCCGGCGCGCAAGGGGCACTGCCGGCACAGCGCCTTGGCCGCCTCCACCTGCGCGGTCGACTCGGCGAACCAGAGCTCGGCGTCGTTCTCGCGGCACGGGATGAGGGTGGCGACCAGCTGGTCGAAGGTCTCGGCGTCGGTGGGAGCCGTCGGGCTCGGTCGGTCGGTACGGCGGGTCTCGGGCCACGGGCCGGATCCGCTGTCGTTCAGGGTGTCGAGCAGCGAGGTGAGCCGCACGGTGGTCCTCCTGGTCCGGAGTCTGATCAGCTGGTCGTTCGGTGCGGGGACCGTGGACCTTCGCCGACCGCCCGGAGCGGAAGGACATGAAGAAGGCCGCGGGTCCCGAGATGGACTCCGCGGCCGGTGAGGCGTCTGGTCGATCAGACCAGGCATGCCCCCGGGTGGGAGTCGGGCTCGGTGGACGGGGTGCGCCCGCGAAGTCGCCGGCCGAGGCCGCCGGCAGCGCGCACACCTGTCCCCTGGATCGGGGCGAAGGCGGGCGCGGCGGGACGCGGCAGAGAGCGCTCGGCGAGATCGAACGTCACCACGGTCATCGTGTCCATCAGTGCACCCACCTCCTCTCGACTCAGGCCCCGGCCTCTTCGGCCGTGCCTCCAACAAGGACTCGAGAACCCTAGAGCCGCGCCGCGAGGCGCCACAACCGATTATTCCCACGAGTTTCGACGACCTTCCGCCACCCGTGCGGCGGGCGCCGTCAGCGGTGCCGCGCGACGATCTCCAGCAGGGCCGGACCGTACTTGTCGATCTTGGCCGGGCCGATGCCGCGCACCCGGGACAGCTCGCCCACGGTCGACGGTCGCAGCTCGGCGATGCCCGCCAGCGTCGCGTCGGCGAGCACGGTCCAGACGGGACGGTCCGCCTCGGCCGCGGCTGCCTCGCGCCACTCGCGCAGCGCCGCCACGAGGACCGGGTCCTGCTCGCCGAGCGGGCCGGTCGCCCGGAGGGCCGCGGCCCCCGTGCGGCGGCGCGCGTCGCCGTCGGGCCAGATGCCGTCGAGGAAGCGCGTCCGGCGGCGGCCCGCGCGTCCGCCCGGGTGCCGCGCGCGCGCGAAGCTCAGCTCGAGCTGCTCGCGGGCCCGGGTGACGCCGACGTACAGCAGGCGGCGCTCCTCCGCGACGGCCTCGTCCGTCTCGGCGAGCGAGATCGGCATCAGGCCCTCGCTGAGCCCGGCGAGGAACACCGCGTCCCACTCCAGGCCCTTGGCCGCGTGCAGGGACGCGAGCGTCACCCCGTCCACCGCGGGTGCGTGCTGGGCGGCGGCGCGCTCGTCGAGCTCGGCGACGAGGTCGACGAGCGAGGGGGTGCGGCCCTGCGGAGCCGCGGCGGCCAGCTCGTCGGCGAGCGCGACGAGCGCCTGCAGCGAGTCCCACCGCTCGCGCACCGCGCCGCGCGCGGCCGGCGGGTCGGGGCTCCACCCGGCGGAGGCCAGGACGTCGCGCACGGCCTCGGGCATCGGGATGTCGGCCGTCGAGCGCGCGGCGCCGCGGAGCAGCACGAGCGCGTCGCGCACCTCCTTGCGGCCGAAGAACCGCTCGCCGCCCCGCACGAGGTACCCGATGCCGGCGTCGGCCATGGCCTGCTCGAAGGCCTCCGACTGCGCGTTCGTCCGGTACAGGACGGCGATCTCGCGCGCCGGTGTGCCGGCGGCGATCAGGCGGCCCACCCGGGCGGCCACGCCGCGGGCCTCGGCCTCGTCGTCGTCGTACGCGGTGAAGCCGACCGGCGGCCCGGACGGGCGCTGGGCGATGAGCTCCAGCCCGCTGCCGCGGCGGCGGCCGGTCGAGGCGAGGAGCCGGTTCGCGACGTCGACGACCTGCGGCGTGGAGCGGTAGTCGCGCACCAGGCGCACGACCGTGGCGCCCGCGTACCGCTGACCGAAGGTGAGCAGGTGGTGCGGCGTCGCGCCCGTGAAGGAGTAGATGGTCTGGCTCGGGTCCCCGACGACGCAGATCTCGGTGCGTCCGCCCAGCCACTGGTCGAGCAGGTACTGCTGCGCGGGCGAGACGTCCTGGTACTCGTCGACGACGAAGTGGCGGTACTGCGCGCGCACCGTCTCGGCGATGTCGCGCCGGCTCTCGAGCACGTGGCCGAGCATCGTCAGGACGTCCTCGAAGTCGATGACACCCCGGGCGTCCTTCGCGTCCTCGTACGCGGCGATGAGGCGGGCCACGGTGGCGCGGTCGTAGCCCGCGGGGGCGGGCCGCCCGGTCGCGGACGCGGCGCGCACGTAGTCGTCGGCCGCGACGAGGCTCACCTTGGACCACTCGATCTCCGAGGCCAGGTCCCGCACGCTGAGCCGGTCGACGCCCAGTCCGAGGCGCGTCGCGGCCTCGGCGACGACGGGCGCCTTGTGCTCGAGGATCCGCGGCGGCGCCCCGCCGACCACCTGGGGCCAGAAGAACGACAGCTGCCGCAGCGCGGCGGCGTGGAACGTGCGGGCCTGGACCCCGGCGACGCCGAGCCCGCGCAGCCGGGTGCGCATCTCGCCCGCGGCGCGCGCGGTGAACGTCACCGCGAGGACGCTCGAGGGCGCGTAGGTGCCGGTGCGGACGCCGTAGGCGATGCGGTGGGTGATGGCACGGGTCTTGCCCGTGCCGGCGCCCGCGAGCACGCACACGGGACCGGTGACCGCGAGGGCCACCTCTCGCTGGTCGGGGTCGAGGGCGTCGAGGAGCTGGTCGGCGGACATCACCCGCAGTCTCTCAGCCGCCGCCGACACGTCCCGACGCGAACGGGAAGCCCCGGGCGGCGATGATGGTTGGCGGGAGGGACGGTGCACGCGCCGGCCCGGAGCGGCCGGCCCCCGCCGAGCCGGACAGCGACGAGAAGGAGAACCGATGACCGACGCGACAGCACTGCCGGCCGAGGGCACCGTGACGATGTTCACCACGACGTGGTGCGGCTACTGCCGGCGCCTGAAGTCGCAGATGGACTCCGCGGGCGTGCGCTACTCCGAGGTCAACATCGAGGAGACGCCCGGCGCGGCCGAGTTCGTCGAGAAGGTCAACGGCGGCAACCAGACGGTGCCGACCCTGCTGTTCCCGGACGGCAGCGCCGCCACGAACCCCTCCCTCGCCGAGGTGCAGCAGCGCCTCGCCGTCTGAGTCCGTCAGGCCTCCAGCGGGCCGCCGAACCAGTCCTCGATGAGCGCGCGGGCCACGGACGTGCGCATCGGGAGCAGCACCTCGCCGTCGGCGACGGCGGCGGCGAGCTCCTCCCGCGTGAACCACCTGGCCTGCGTCACCTCGACGCCGTCGACCTCGATGGCCGTGGACGTGGCGCGCGCCGTGAAGGCGAGCATCAGCGAGGCCGGGAACGGCCACGGCTGGCTGCCCCGGTAGGTCACCTCGCCCACGCGCACGCCGACCTCCTCGTGGACCTCACGGCGCACCGCGGCCTCGAGCGACTCCCCCGGCTCGACGTAGCCCGCGAGCGTCGAGAAGCGACGCTCGGGCCAGTGCGCCGCGTGCCCGAGCAGCAGCCGGTCGTCGCCGTCGAGCACCGCCATGATCACCGCCGGGTCGGTCCGCGGGTAGTGGTCGGTGCCGTCGGCCGTGCACGTGCGGGTCCAGCCCGCCGCCGACGGCTGGGTGACGGCGCCGCACCGCGGGCACCTCGGGTGCCGCTCGTGCCACGCCGCGAGCCCGACCGCGGCCGCGGCGAGGCCGGCGTCGCGGTCCGGCAGGACGTGGCCGACGTCGCGCAGCGTGGACCACTGCCGCGACGCGCCGGCGGTGCCCGCGCCGCCCGTGGGAACACCCTCGAGGTCCACCCCGCCGCCCGGGACCTCGTCGACCGCGTACGCGAGGTAGGCGCTCACCCCGTCCTCGCCGAGGAACATGACCAGGGGGGCCCCGGCGCCCACGGGTCGGTCCGCGAGGACGGCGTCCGCCTCCCGCGGGGAGACGAGGTCGAGCTCGGCACCGGTGGGCGTCGGCCGCGTGGCGAGGCGCCCGTCCGCGAGCAGCAGGACGCGGGTCGACGGCTCGGACCCCAGCACGGCGAGCAGGTCCGGCTCGGCGCGCCGGTGCGCCGCCCGCTCCAGGTCGGTGCGAGCGAGGGGCAGCCGCGTCCAGTCCACCGGTCCACGGTACGGGCGCCCGGCCCGGCCCACGCGGTCGGGCCGGGCGGGTCCCGGGTGGCGCCGGTCCGCAGCCGGTCACGTCCGGGTGCCGTCCGGGTCCCGTCCGCTCGGTGACACGCGGCACGGCACGTCGCCGCCGCCGCGCGGTGCGCCTACCGTGGGGCCGTGCCACGCTCTCCGCTCGCCCTCGCGGCTCTCGCCACCGTCGCTGTGCCCGGCCTGGACGCGTTCGACGTGCGGCGGGCCGCCCACCCCGCGGCCGGCGTGGACACCGCCGTCGTCATCGACGCGACGGGCCGGCGCTGGGTCGTCCGCGCGCCCGCGACCCCGGGCGCCGGGGCCGCGCTCGAGGCCGAGGTGGCGCTGCTCGAGACGCTCGTGCGCCACGTGGACGCCGGCGACCTCCCGTTCGACGTGCCGCGGACCGTCGGATCGGCACACCTGCCCGAGGGGGGACGCGCCTTCGTGCACGCGCAGCTGCCGGGCCGGCCCCTGCGCCTCGAGCGGCTCGGCCCCGGCCCCGGCCTGGCCGCCTCCGTCGGGCGCGCGGTGGCGTCCCTGCACGAGCTGCCCACGAGCGTGGTGGAGGACGCAGGGCTGCCGGTGTACGAGGCGGAGGACTACCGCCGACGCCGGCTCGCCGAGGTCGACGAGGCCGCCCGGACCGGCCACGTGCCGACGTCGCTGCTGCGGCGCTGGGAGCGTGCGCTCGAGGACGTCGGGATGTGGCGCTTCCGGCCGACCGTCGTCCACGGCGACCTGTCCGCCGAGCACGTGCTGTGCCGCGGCGACGAGGCGGCGGGCATCCTCGGCTGGTCGGAGGCGAAGGTCGCCGACCCCGCCGACGACCTCGCCTGGCTGCTCGTGGCGGCGCCGCAGGAGGGCGTCGACCCGATCCTCGAGGCGTACAACCTGCGCCGGACCGAGCTCACCGACCGCAACCTCGCCGCGCGGGCGCTGCTCGCCGGCGAGCTGGCCCTGGCACGGTGGCTGCTCCACGGCGTGCGCTCGGACGACGCGGCCATCGTGGACGACGCCACCGCCATGCTCGACGACCTCGCCGCGCACACCGCCGAGGTCTCCCCCGTCGTCGAGGTGCCCGCGCCGGCCGTGGCCCCCGGCTGGACGGCCACCGACGGGCCCGACGACGCGGCGGAGCCGCACGACGCAGAGCGCGACGAGGCCGTGGTCGACGGCGACGCGAGCGAGGACGAGGCGGACGTGAGCGAGGACGGTGCGGACGACGCCGACGCGCGTCGGGCGCGCGACGACGCCACGGACGAGCCGCAGGCCGCCGGCGACGACGCATCCCCGGATGACGCCCCCGCCGACGCGCCGGGCGAGCCCGACGGCGAGCAGGCCGACGGCGAGCAGACCGGCAGCGCGCCGGCCGGAAGCGAGCAGCCCGAGGACCCGGCCCCCGGCGCGGACGAGGACGACGTCCGGTCGCCCGGCTCGGCCTGACCCCGTCTCAGGCGGAGGGCGCACCACCCCCGCCCCGCAGCAGCGACTCGAGCTCCTCGGCGCCCAGCAGCCGCTCGGGGCGGACCGTGACCCCCGCCGCGACGTAGAAGAACGCCGCGCGCACCCGGTCGAGGGGCTTGCCGGTCCACCGCGACCACGCGAGGCGGTAGACGGCGAGCTGCAGCTCACGCGCCGCAGCGCCCGCGGCGTCGGCGGGCGGCCGGCCGGTCTTCCAGTCGACCACCACCACGCCGCCGTCCGGCTCGGGGAAGACAGCGTCGATGCGCGAGCGCAGCACGACGCCGCCGACGGGCGTCTCGACGTCCACCTCGACCGCAGACGGCGTGCGCGACGCCCACGGTGACGCGAGGAACGCCTCCTGCAGCGCGGCCAGGTCGAGCACGTCGGCGGCCTCGTCGCCAGCCCCGGGCAGCGCGTCGACGTCGACCAGGGCCGCGCGCCCGTAGTACCGCTCGACCCAGGCGTGGAACGCGGTCCCCCGCCGGGCGTGGGTCGACGGCGCGAGCGGCACGGGTCGGCGCAGCTGGAGCGCGAACGCGTCGCGGTCAGCCGCGAGGCGGACCAGGGCGGACGCCGACAGGTGCGCGGGAAGGGCGACGCCCGACTGCTCCGCCCGGCCCCGGCGCCGCTCCTCGAGCAGCAGCTCCACGGTCTGCTCGAGCTCCGAGGCGGGACGCGCACCGCTCTGGCCCGCGGCACCGGTCCCGAGCGCCGGACCCTCGCCGCCGCCGGACCGCACCGCCGCCGCGGCCGCCGCCAGGGCG